>JAKLIM010000133.1 GCA_022709605.1 Bacteroidota bacterium
ATGAACGAAAGTGATACTTGCTGTGGTTTTGGCGGGACTTTTTCAGTTAAAAATTCATCCATTTCAGTAGCAATGGCCGAAAATAAAGTCAGAAATGCCCTGGCTACCGGTGCCGAATATATTGTAAGCACCGAAGCATCGTGTTTGATGAACATAAACGGCTATTGCGCCAAAAACAAATTAGCGGTGAAAGGTATTCATTTGGCTGATATATTGGCGAGTGGGTATTGATAGAAAATTAAGAAATTAGAAATTGAGAAAATAAGAAATTCAGCACAACGGTAATCGAATAGGTTTACGCATTGCAATTAAAAGTTGAAAACCTTACATATTCCAGCCCGGGACAATGCCCCGGGTGAAATATAAAACCTGTAATCCGATTAAATATGCGTTACAAACAATGGAATGTCGGAATACAAAACCATTTTATACGCCAATCCCGGATTAAATAACCTTGAAAGCAACCTGCGCCGTCGGGAGTTGAAAGCCAGCACGTTAATGCCTTTACCTTTCATGTATTCCTCAATAATTTCGGGTGTGTACGTGTTACCAAGAAGTGCGTAATGTGTGGTCAGATTGGGATAATGATTCGCAAAATATGCTTTGATTCCACCCAGCATCACTTCGTCCCAGGCTTCGTTTTTTTCAGAAGCATGAATAAAATAAATCTCAAAATTACCGGAATTAAACAAAGAAATGGTTCTATCGATGGCAATCAGATCTTTTTGGTCAAAATTGGTCAGAAAAGCAACACGGTGCACGTCTTCCGGAGTTTGAATCTGCATTTGTGACGGAACAGCAAAAACCGGTGAAACACAGGCTTCCATTACTTCGGCAGTTACACTCCCGATTAACTCGTTATCAATTTTTTTACCTCTTGTTCCCATTACCACTAAAGCCGGATTCTGCTTTTTGCAATAATCAAGAATCTGATCTTCAGGCACTCCTTCTTTGAGTTCAAAACTATAAGGAATATTGGGTAAAGTGCCATCGGCAATGCGTTTTTTAATATTATTGCCCAAAACTTCCATTTCGTGATTTGCAGTGGCAATGATCCGTCGGAGCAATTCACTGTCGCTAATGCTGTAAGTGCTAACATCGTTGTTTATCGAAATGGTAAATGCCGGACTGAAATAAGCATAAAAAAACACTACTTCCGCAGCTAAAATATCGGCAAAATGGAATCCAAAATCAATCAGCTTTGGAATTTGATCGGTAAAATCAATGGGGATAAGGACATGATTAACAGACGTTTCGTCTTTTTTTTCTTCCCAGGCACTTTCCATTTCTTCTACAATTTTCAATGCTCGTGGTAAATCATTTTGATTGATCCGTACTCTGACGCCAACTGACATTCCGGGTTGCTCCAGATTTAGTGAGTGAATTACAGTATCAATACCGTTTTCTTCCAAAACGGATTTAATCATTTGTGCTCTTGAATAAGTACGAATGGCGAGGGTAACTAATTTATCTTCCATGATACTTAGATTATTAAATAAGGTTACAAAAAATTCGAAAACACAATTCCGGCCGTAGCCAAAAAGTAAAATACACGTTGTAAAGTTAGTATTTTACTTTAAATGTAATCTCAAAAAAACTAAAATAAATCGTATAAATCGAAATTTAGCTATATATTTGCGTACTAATTAATTTAATCATTTCTATTATGAAACCTGTATCGAAAAAAATCTTTTTAATATCAACAATTATTGTCGTATTGTTGTTGTCCGGCTTTGTGTTTTTTAAATATTATTTTGTATTCGGCGAGGGCGTTAAAGCCGGTCAATTGAATTATCTTGTGTACAAAGGCTATGTTTTTAAAACCTATGAAGGCAAAGTAATTCAAAGCGGATTCAGATCGCAAAGTACCGGAACCATCCAATCATACGAGTTTGTTTTTTCGGTCGACGATAAAGTGCTGGCCGACTCGTTGATGCTTTGCAGTGGCAAGGAAGTTGAACTTCATTATAAAGAATATTTAGGTACATTGCCCTGGAGAGGTGTTAATAAATATGTTGTCGACAAAATTATTTCCGTTAAAAAATAATTTACAAAATATTTTCTGATCGAATCAATTCCGATTTGTATCTACTTTAATTTTTCAAATAACTAAATTAAACACAATTGAATATTCCGATAGTAAGTTCAGTTTTTAGTGCCATTACATTTGTAGCTCCAACAGTCAGTGCTATCATTTCATTGGTACTGAGTGTTTTATTATTACTGATTTCGGCATTAATTTCCGCCTCCGAAGTTGCATTTTTTTCGCTTAATCCTCTTGATATAAAAGAATTACGCGAAAGTGAGAACGTAAAGGACCGAAAGATAATGCGCATGCTCGATAATCCGCAACGATTACTTGCAACCATACTCATTGGTAATAATTTTGTAAATGTTGCCATCATTTTATTACTCACCAATTTTACTAATTCAGTCGTATTATTTGGCAACTCAGCTGTTTTAAGTTTTGTATTTCAAACAGTTATAATAACATTTTTGCTTTTACTTTTTGGCGAGATTACACCCAAAGTTTATGCCACACAGTTTTCGAGAAAAGTAGCGAACTTTACAGTACCGCTTTTACTTGCACTTGAAAATATTTTCAGCCCCATCGTGAAGTTTTTAGTTCACTCAACATCAATTGTTAATTCGCGACTTGCCAAACACGGTCGGTCGAATATATCGATGGAGGAATTGTCGCAGGCGCTTGAACTTACCACGAACAATAAAGATGAAGATACCGATATTCTTGAAGGAATTATCAAATTCGGGAATATTCAGGTGATTGATATAATGACCTCGCGGGTTGATATGGTTGATATTAATATTAAAACGAGTTACAAAAAACTGCTCGAGATTATTATTAAATCAGGATACTCACGCTTGCCTGTTTATACCGGCACGCGCGACAATATCAAAGGTGTTTTGTACAGCAAAGATTTGCTTGCACATCTCGATAAACCGGATACTTTCCGCTGGCAAACGCTGGTTCGTCCGTCGTATTATGTACCCGAAACCAAGAAAATAGATGATCTACTTATCGAATTTCAGATGAATAAAGTGCATTTGGCAATAGTGGTGGATGAATATGGTGGAATATCGGGCATGGTTACGCTCGAAGATATTTTGGAAGAAATTGTGGGTGATATCAGCGATGAGTATGATCAGGATGAATCGTTATTTACCAAATTAGATAATCATACTTTTGTTTTCGAAGCAAAAATACAGCTCAACGATTTTTTCAAGATTGATGAAATTCGGGAAGAAGATTTTGTAAAAATAGCAGATGAAGTGGAAACTTTGGCCGGTTTGATTTTAGAATTGAAAGGCGAAATGCCGATAAAAGGCGAAAGAGTTGATTATAAACGATATGTATTCGAAGTAATGGCTTTGGATAATCGCCGAATTATAAAAGTGAAATTGTATATCAAGGACGATTTTAAAGTTAATGATTGAGTTTTAGAACAAAGAATAAAGAGCAAAGAATAAAGAGCAAAGAGCAAAGACTTTAGCTTCATCTATGGCAAGTTGCATCTTACAAATATTTTTATTTAAATTTTTAAGCTAAGATTCAGGTTTTAATTATGCAAAATTATATACTGAAAATATCTGTTTTAATCGTGGGTATCGTATTCATTTCGTGTGGCGAAGTTAGTATACCTAAACCTTATGGATATTTCAGGGTAGATTTGCCGACGAATAATTATCAGACAATCGACACCTTGATTTTGCCTTATCGCTTTGATATGTCGGCTTCTGCGGTATTGGAACAACACCCCGAACCGGGCGAAAATTACTGGATTGATTTACATTATCCCACACTGAACGCCAATATTTATTGCAGTTACAAATCAGTAAAAAATAATTTAACTGAACTGACGGAGGATGCACGCCGGTATGTGTACAAACACAGCATAAAAGCAGATGGAATAAGCGAAAAGGTTTTCAGTAATGCCGATAAAAACATGTACGGAATTCTGTACGACATTGAAGGAAATACTGCTTCGTCCATTCAGTTTGTGCTCACTGATAGCACAAAGCATTTTTTTCGGGGAGCTTTGTACTTTGAAAATGTGCCCAATAAAGATTCGATTGCACCGATGGTTGAATTCATTCGTGAGGATATTGTACGCTTAATGGAGAGTTTCGAGTGGAAGAACTGAAATTTAGAATAGATACGGAAGACGGTTTACGAGTTTTGGTGAAACAAATGACCGGAACCGCGGATGAACTGATTGAAAAACTCGGTAATTTTGATGCGTACAAACCGGAATATTCAAAACTTACGACCGAAAAGCGTAAACTTGAATTCCTGAATATTCGTGTGGGATTAAACACAATGCTTGGCAAAAATGTTATTATTTTATACGATGAACGTGGCAAACCTTATATTGCTGACAACGAGTGGCATATAAGTGTGTCGCACAGCAGAAATCTGTTGGCACTTGCTGCTCACCCTTCGAAATGTGTAGGAATTGATGTTGAATTTTATTCGGAAAGGGTGCAGAGGATTTACAAACGTTTTTTAAGCGAAAATGAACAGGAAGAACTTTTTGGCGATAATGATATTGAAAAACTTATGATGGCCTGGTCGGCAAAAGAAGCTCTGTACAAAATAATTGGTAATGACGCTGTAGATTTTGCACAGCAGTTGCGGATATTTCCTTTTTCGAAAAGCGAATCGGGCGAAATAGAAGCCGAACATATTCCATCACAAAGGAGATTTCGATTAAAATATTGCAGTACAAGCGAGTATGTTTTTGTTTATTGCAAGGCATAAAAATGATTTTAGATTCTTCGCTACGCCCTGCCTACAGCAGGTAGGTCTGAATGACATTTCATTACAAGTTCTTATAATGTAGGTGTTTGGTTGACGGCTTCGCCGCCAACCAAACACCTACGAAAAACATAAAATGCTGATTGTCATTTCGATCGCGATTACTATCGGAAGTGAGAAATCTCTTTTTAAAACTATATTTAAAAAGTTTACCGGATAACAATGATTTAGAAACTAAAGAAAACATGAGAAATTCCATTTTCCGAAAAATTTTACTTCAACGTGAATTAAATAAAAAGATGCTTGCGGTACTGCTCGATCCCGATCAATGCAAAGGAGCATTGTTAGTCAATATTGTTTCAAAATTAAAAACATTAACCCCCGATTTTGTTTTTGTGGGTGGAAGTCACACGGTAACATCGACCGATACCCTCATCGAATTTTTAAAAGCTGAAGTTGATACCGAAGTTGTACAGTTTCCGGGCAATGCCTCTCAATTTTCGCCCAAAGCCGATGCGCTGTTATTTTTGTCGTTAATTTCGGGCCGCAATGCTGAGTTTCTTATCGGACAGCATGTTAACTCGGCCATGGCGGTTAAAAATTCGGGTTTGGAAGTGATTCCTACCGCTTACATTCTGATAGAAGGAGGGAAAAGCAGTTCGGTAGAATACATAAGCAATACGCATCCGATTCCTCACGATAAAGTTGCCATAGCTGTTTCGACAGCTGTAGCAGGCGAATTGCTGGGAATGAAACTTGCTTATCTCGAAGCCGGCAGCGGCGCAAAAAATCCGGTTTCGGTTGAAATGATTGAATCGGTCCGTAAAAATTTAGCCATCCCGCTGATTGTAGGCGGTGGTATTAAAACCGAAGAAAACCTGAAAGCAGCTTTCGATGCCGGTGCCGATATTGTAGTGATTGGCAATGCCTTTGAATCGGAACCGGAGAAAATTGAACGGTTTGTGGAGTTTACGAAAGCATATAACAGGAATCTTAATGAAAATTAAAGCAAATTACTTCGCATGTGGTTTATTGGTTTTATTTTTCATCGTATTGCTTTAATATCTTCAAAAACTGCTCTTTATCAGGTATAATGGTTTGGTATTTCGAGGCAAAAATTTGGTTGTTGCCTTCGGGCAATGTCATTTCTACCATTGCCTTGTTTTTAAGTTTGCACAGCACTATGCCTATTGTTGGATTCTCGCCTTCGTGTTTTTCAAACCGGTCGTAATAATTTACATACATCTGCATTTGTCCTAAGTCTTGATGCGAGAGTTTGCCAATTTTCAAATCTACCAGCACAAAACATCTCAAAATCCTGTTGTAGAATACCAAATCCACTCTGTAATGTTCTTCATCGAAGGTAAAGCGCACTTGCCGTCCACCAAAAAAGAATCCCTTGCCTAATTCGAGCATAAATGTTTCAATCTGGTTGATGATGGCGGTTTCTAACTCTGTTTCGGAATATCCCGCTTTTTCTTCTAATCCCAGAAACTCCAATACCAAAGGGTCTTTAATCACATCCAGAGATGTTTCAATAAAATGCCCTTTTTCAGAAAGTTCCAATACTTTTTGTTTGTCTCTACTCAATGCCAGACGTTCGTATAGTCCAGCATTAAATTGTCGTTTAAGCTCTTTCAGTCCCCAACTGTTTTGCAAGGATTCAATTTCGTAAAATTTTCGTTCCAAATCGTTGTCCAGCTTTGATAGAAATACATAATGACTCCACGATAAAAACTGACTTGGCAATTTCCGAGAAGCCGTCTCGGAAATCAAGTGGTTTTCTAATATCCGGGAAGGGTTCTCGGATATTAGAATTTGGTTCATATATACCAAATAGAACTTACGCATATTTTCGAGATTATCTACAGAGAATCCCTTACCGAAAGTGTGCGTGAGGTCTAAAGATACTTTTTCTAACAATTGTGTGCCATACGCTGCTTTTTGGCTGCCTTGTTGCCATTCCTCCACTATCATTTTTCCCACCGAATAATACGTGTAAATCATAGCAGTGTTGGTGGTTCTTACTACCAACTTTCTAGCTTGTTCTATAAGCTCAATAATTTTTTGACTTAATTCAATCATAGCTTTCTCTTTTTTACAAAGATATTGATACTCACACCTTGCATAATATATTATCTCAACTTATTCCTGTTAAAATGCGGACCGGCCACCCGAACAAAAAACAGGAAGGAAAACAATGCAGCAAATCCGCCGGCCAGATAGGCCAATTGCAAACCTCCGGTGCTATCGGCTATCCATCCGCCGGCTACCAGTCCGATACCGATACCAATGTCCCAGCTTGTCATGTAGGTAGAACTGGCTGTTGCTCTGCGATTATTGGGTGCCAGATTTACAAAAAGTGAATTGTAAGCCGGAAAAATCAGTCCGTACCCAACACCCATCAACAACGAAACCAGGTAAAAAATGATGGAAATTATCAAGTGATTTTCAAACATTTTGATTGTGGAGAGTAAAATGAAAGTGATGACGCAAAGTGCTGTTCCATAAGCGATCACCGGTACTAATTTTCCTTTGTCCACTAATTTTCCACTTATTAATCGCGAAAAAGTGAGCCCCACTGCCATGAGCGAAAAGAAAACACCAACACCACTGAGAATACCCAATTCTTTTCCGTAAAGCGCAATGTATGTAACTACTATTCCGTAAGGTACGCCCATGAGCAAAAGGCTGAATCCGGCATTGAAGCCTTCGAAAAGGAAAAAACGGTCGAATGCCAGGGGTTGTTTCAGATTTTTATCGGCCATATTTCGGGCTTTGATGGTGGAGGCAAATAAAAATCCGAGCGCACCGATGCCGATGGCAGTATAAAAAATCACATCGAAATTGTAAATGTCGTGGAGAAATAAACCGGTCATGGGGCCGACGGCCATCGCCAGGTTATTGGCAACACCAAAATAACCCAACCCTTCGCCACGCCGCGAAGGTGGCATAATGTCAATCACCAAACTGTTTCCGGCAGTGGTAACAAATCCGAACGTGAACCCGTGTAAAATCCGGAAAAACAGGAATAATCCAATGGTATTGGCGATAGGATAGCCGACAAAAGTAAGCACAAAAAGCAGATAGGCAATAAGATAAACGGGTTTACGGTAGACCATGTCGAGGATAAAACCCGCAAACGGACGAATGAGTAAAGCGGCAATTGTATAACTTGAAAGAATTAAACCCACCAGTGATTTTGATGCTTCATATTTCTCGATTAGATAAAGCGGAAATACCGGCACAAGCAGGTAAAATGCATAAAATAACAGAAAGTTACCAATGCAGGCATTGATAAAACTCGATGTCCAGAGTTTGTCTCGTTGGGTTTTCAAATGAATTGATTGGTTAAATGGTTGATTGGTTTTAAACTTTTCCAAAGTTTAGAACTTTGGAAAAGTTAGAAAGCGAATTTATTTCGTTGGCGGAGTTTTTGAAATCCGGTCGAAAAAAGGATTTTTAGAAGAACAACTGATCGGAATGCCATAGATAGAACTGCAACCGGGCATCCAGTCCAGTTCCTGAACAACCCGTCCCACCGAAAACATTACCCGGCTATCGACCCGGTGATCGGCAGCTACTGAACAAGCTGATCCGATGGCAATTCCCACATCCACCGTATTCAAAGCACAGGGCACATCCGGAAAATCGTTTTTTTCCGCACAGGTATCAAAACCGCAATAACCACAATTCAGGCTATGGACCTGTTGCTTAGTTCCAATTAAGACTATCGCTTCGGCATGAAGAATATTTTCGGCATCACGCAGCACGAACTTTAATCCGGTTTTTTGGCTGTACTCCAACATGGCTTTGGATAATTCTTCAATCGAATCGTCGGTGATTAAAGCCACTTCGATAATATCAAAACCTTTTCCTTTTGGCGCTGTGCGTGCAGCCGTCATCATTTCGCCGGCTACTCGTAACAGGCGTTCGCGTCGTGTATCTTTTTCGTTGATTAACATTAACTCATTTACAATTTATTTATTTACAATTTACGATTTGCCACTTCTACTTTAAAACTCTTTAATTTTAGACAGGATAAGGTCATCTATCAACCCATTACTTGCCACTATTTCGCGTCCGAACAAGTAATTATCTCCGCCTTTATAATCGGTTACTGTTCCGCCAGCTTCTTTTACAATGACTGCACCGGCAG
>JAKLIM010000134.1 GCA_022709605.1 Bacteroidota bacterium
ATAAAAATTGCTGATATAAAATGAATTTGTGCTTAACCGTAAGAAAATAACTTAATCAGGGTTAGGGAGTTGTTTAATTGTTCTTATTTTTTTTGATACAGTTTTACCCAATCTATTGTCATTGTTGTTGGGAAAATTGAATTATCTACTTTACCACCCCACGTACCACCAATGGCAATATTAAAGATTATGTATGCCGGTTTGTCAAACGGCCATGTCGCAGCATTTAATTCTTCGGGTTTGTAATTATATACAGCCCGACCATCAACATAAAATGTAATATACCTTTCAGTCCATTCCATTGCGTAAATGTGAAACCGATCGTAAGGTTTTTTAATAGTTATTTTGCTTGTATAAGGTGTTGCACCATACCCTGAAGAGTTATGAATGGATGTATGAACTACGCCCGTTTCACGTCCTACATGCTCCATGATATCTAACTCGCCGCAAGCGGGCCAACCGACCTGATCAATATTATTACCAAGCATCCACAATGCAGGCCATGTACCGTTTCCTTTGGGTAATTTTGCTTTAATTTCAACAATTCCATACGTAAAAATGCGCTTATCTTTGGTAATTAATCTGGACGAAGTGTATTCATTGTTCTCATTTCGGGCAGTAATAAATAATTTACCATTTTTAATTTCAGAATTTTCTCCGTTTGTATAGCGTTGCAATTCGTTGTTTACCCAACCCGGTTTAGCCACTTGATGAGTCCAGGCTGTAGTGTCAATAGTTTTGCCATAAAAATTATCCTGCCAAACCAGTTTATATCCTTTCTTCGACTGGGAAAGCACAAAACTACTAATCAACACAGCCATCGATACAATTATTATTTTCTTCATTTTATATTTTTCTTTGGGTTTTTAAATAAATTTTCCATCCATCAACCATTCCTTAAACGCTGAAGGCCAATTATCAGCATCAACATTTTGAGGCCTCATTCCAAAACCGTGACCACCCTGATTATAAAGAATAAGTTTATGTTTTACCTTTTTTATTTTCAATGCATCAGCAAATGCCTGACTATGAACCGACTCTACTACATCATCATTTAATGCATGCACCAAAAATGTGGGTGGAGTTTGTTTGGTTATATATAATTCGTTGGAATAGAAATTAATCCATTCTTCAGACGGATTTTCGCCCAAGAGATTTTTACAGGTTCCACCCGGAAAAAAAGCCGGGCGAAACGAAGTTACCGGATAAATTAAAGCCATAAAAAAGGGCTTGTTATATTTATCAAAATGCGTTCCCAATGTGGCTGCCAAATGTCCACCCGCCGAGAAGCCGATGACGCCAATCCTGTTTTTATTTAGTTTCCACTGCTTCGCATTTTCACGAATAATCTCCATGGCCGTTTTAGCATCCTTCAATGGCACTTGATGATACCCAAAAGGCATTCGGTAATAAAGTACAAATGCAGTAACTCCGATACTATTGAACCAACGGGCAATTTCAACACCTTCCTTTTCGGCAGCCAAGCCACCATATCCGCCTCCGGGACAAATAAGCACCGAAGTTCCTTTTCCACACTGAGAACTTGCTGGAAACATATACATACGCGCTTGGCTAACAAAAGTAATCCATTCTACACCATGGGCAACTTCGGCTTCAGGACAAAAATTACCTTCGGATGCGCCTTGCGGATACAACAATATTTCCTCTTGTGAAAACATAAAGACAGGAATTAACACAAATATTATAACAATTATGTTCTTCATAAAAAGAATTCTATTCTAACATTTTATGATAAATATTTCCAAATCTGTCCAACACTTCAACCCTGATCTTTGCATTCGGATTTACAGGTTGAGCTCTGAACAAATGTTGCGTTTGACTTACGCTTAACCACGAATGTTTTTTGTTTTTGCCCGGCTGATAAAGTTCAGCAGCAGCCGGATCAACACCCCAGTAACGTTGCATTTCACCTTTCAATACTTCATCTTCGTACCAACGTACTTTCCACAGGGTGTCATAATTATAAACATTGGCAATAAAATAATCGGGGAAAGCAGTGTCTGTGCCTTTTTTATAAAGTTTAAATTGCTCTGATTTATTCTGATTGACTCCTTTGAAAAACCATGAAAGGCTATCGCCATTAACTTCGTAAACGGTATATGCTTTAGGTGAACCATCAGTACATATTTCACCTTGCCACCAGGCACCCGAGGCTGCTGCATGTACATGCTCTGTAATATTTGGTGTAGCTTGTGTGAGCCATTGCGTATGACTGTGGCCGGCAAGAATGTGTGTATTGAAAGGCGACAGAATTTTATACAAGGCCTGACGATTTAAAACTGAATTCGACATTTCGGTAGCAAAACTTCCCGGTTTTTGTGACTCGCCATAAATGGTGGGAATGTGAAGCGTAACGATTACCGTACTTCCGGGTTGTACCGATTTTAGATCCTGCTCCAACCACTGAAGTTGATTTTCGTCGATATAACCTATATAACGGTACGAAAAGCCGTAGTAAAAAACATCTTTTAGTACAATGTAATGAATTTTTCCGACATTGAACGAGAAATGAGTCGGTCCAAAAGCAGCTGAAAACGATTTAGTTGACAGTTCGTTGGAGCGATTATTATAATCCATATCATGATTACCAATTACGTGATAAAAAGGCACTTTGATCTGAGAAATCACCTGCTTGTATTGATCGAAAAAATTGAGCCGGTCGAACACATTATCGCCTGCACTAATGGCATGAACAGGTAATTCTTTAGGAAACGAAGCAATGGTTTTATTTACATCTGCAACCACTTCTTCCAATTGGTCGAATTCTTCTACATCGAGCACCTGAGGATCGGCCCACAAGATAAAGGCATGTTTGGATTGCGATTTCTCCGATTTAAGTATCTCAAAATTGATTTTCTGTGTTTTCAGACTCTGATTTATTTTTTCGAAAAACACAGGAATCCCATTCACTATAGGCGATTCATATCCCGAAGGTAACGAATAATAAATATATTCGCTTTCGGGCGATGCCTCCAAAGTAAATTTTCCATTTTTATCTGATAACACAATGGTTTTACCATCTGTAATCTGCACCGAAGAAATTGTGCTACCGTTTGAAGTTACTTTCCCTTTTAAGGTTGTAGCTGTTGCTATGGCATTTATACCAATTAGGAGAACAAATAAAAGTAAATTGTTTTTTTTCATTTCAGTTTTTTATTTATTTATTTTGAATAAAACCGGCAATAAAAGCCGCTTGTAACTTTACATATTCTGGTTTATAGTGTACATGATCTAAATAAGCATTGATTGGGAATGTGGACGAAAATGTGTAAAGATCAATCGTCTTCACCTTTTTTGATTTAAAAATACTATCCGACACTTGATTATAAGCAAGAACATCTTTGTTAAATCTATAAAAAGCAACGCCCTTACTATTGTGAACTGAATCGTTTACCGGCGTACAATTCACCCAAATTAATTTCACTTTTAATTTTTTAGTCAGCTTATCTATTGACTGTAAATTTTGCCTGTATTCATTGAGTTCAATTTGTTTTTCGCCTGTTTTGGGGTTAGTTTTAATATCGTGTAATCCGCAGTTAATCAACATATAATCAGCGTGAAATGTTTTATCCAAACAAAGTTCTTTCAGAAATTCGACCACCATGCGCGAATCGCCGCCATTGGCTCCCACAGGTTTATCTAAGTTTATCATCGCTTCGCCTTTATCACGCTTGCGGTCGTAATCAAATTTATCTTCGGTAAACATCTTTAGAAAAGGTCCGTAAAAAATTGAAATGCTATCGCCAATGACAAAAAGCTTAATTTTATTATTGTGAGTAAACGATAATAAAAGAAAACTTAGAAGTAAAAATACAAGATATTTAATTTTAGTCATAAGTATTTATTTATTATTGAAGCGATTAACTCATATCCTTCAACACTGTAATGAACACCATCGGTAGTCATTTCTCCCGCCCTTCTTCCCATCTTTTTATTTAGTTGAATGCATTTAACACCTTGTTTTTTAGCCATGTGCAATAATTGCGGCATCAATATTTTTAATCTTGAATTACCGCCCTTGTATTTTTCAGTCAATTCATTATCTTTTGCAAATAGCGGAGGCGTAATATACACTATTTGAGGCTTTTCCGCATTCATAAATTCATTTTGGATTGATTTGATCATACATCCGAATCTGTGAGCAACAAGGTGTAAACTATCTTTAAAAACTGCTTTGCAATCGTTAGTTCCCAAAAGGATGATGATTTTATCAATCTTACCAAAATGCTTTTTCCCACGCTCCAAATAACTATGGATATTTTTTAGTGTGTTTAGTGTATCTCTATCTAAATTTCGGAATCCTATGGTATTACCGCCTAAGCTCAAATTTAAAAACCTGTCGTCAGGACGTAATTTCTTCAACTGATTTACCCAACCCTTTTCGGCAGCACCATGCGAATCGCCCAAAACCATTATTCGCTGTTGACTCATTACAAAGAATGGAATCAACACGAACATTAGTAATAAATTGTATCTGCAATTTCTCATTTATATCTAACTTCAAGTTCTGAAATTGTTGATTTCAAATTACTAACAAATATTGTTTCTGCTATTTGATTTGAGCTTCTAAATTCAGTTCTAACTTTGTTTAGCTTTATACTTTTGATTGTTTTGTCTGAATGAATCACAAACTTAGTAGATCTATGTTCTTTCATTCCTTTAAATTCACCTTCCACAGGCAATAAAGTCAGGGCAAATCCCTTTTTATTACTTTTCAACTTCATTTTTGTTCTGGCAAATTCACCGTTCAGATAAGCATTGCTTCGACCATCGTCCTCAATCAAAGTAAATTCTGAATCAGCACCCGGATATACATGAACAACAAGTGTGTCGTTGGTTCCTTTTTCAATGGAGGAAGCATATTTACGCATGGGAATAATTGAACCCTCGCGTACAAAAAGCGGTATTTGATCTATCGGCGCATCAACTTCTATCTTTCTACCACCTGCATTTTTCTTGTTTGTCCAATAATTTACCCAATTGCCTGTTGGTAATTCAACTGTCCTTTTTGTAGCATATTGCTCATAAACAGGAGCCACAAGCAGCTCATTTCCAAATATATAATCAAATACATTATTGGGCAAAGCTTGCATCATTTGTTTGCTTTCGAGCCTTACCTTGTGAGCATAAGAGTAAATATAGGGAAATAACTCCATACGAAGATGTGAATATTTACGGAACAGAGTATCAGCACGTTCGCTATACAAATAAGCCATATTAGCTGTAGGATTTTCGGGTTGCGAGAACACTTCAACAATCGGTGCAAAAATTGAAAACTGCAACCAACGTATGTAAAGTTCCTCGTCCAACTTATCCGTTTTTCCCATATCGAAACCTCCCAGATCGTTAGTCAGAAAAGGAATTTCGCTGCTTCGTTTTTTGAGGTCGGTGAACATGGCTATGTTTTCTTTCAATGCAATTGCCGGCACCCACGAATTAAATTCTTTGGTAGGTTTTTCAATGTTCCAATCCGAACGGGTATCGTCAGTCCATTTACATGGATACTTTTTGTATTCTTCGGTCTCCTGACCACCGGTATGATTGAGCATAAAGCCACGTCCTTCGGTTTCTTTGCCAAGTTCCTGCGATATTTCGAAAATAACTTTTGATACATTTATTGCAGATGTACGGTCGAGTTTAAGAAAATCGGCTCCTTCGTCGAAAAAAGGTTTCATTTTTTGCTTGAAATAAGCAATTGCCTGGGGATTAGAAAAATCAATATTCCCACACAATGTTCCTTTTTGTTTGTTTTCAGCATTAAACATGGCAGTAGTTGTACTGTTATTGTGCCACGAACCCGTTTCGTAATAAGTGCTTCTGAAATATCCTTTGTTCAAAAAATCTTCAAAAGCTTCTTCGTTTCCGGTTTTCAGAATACAATCCCAGATCCAAAAGCCACCTTTGATATTCCGCTGCTCCATATAATCCCACATTGCTTTTCGGTTGGGAAAATCAACTGTATCAGCCACAAAATCGATGTATTTTTTAGGACCACGCCCTTTTTCGGCAAAACTCCAAAACCACGAGTCAATCCAATATGCATCAATCGGATAATTGTGCTGCTGAATTTCATCAATCCGTTTTATGGTTTGCTCCTGATTGGTATAACCGCCATACAACATGCCAAAAGCCCAAGATGGAGGTAATATTACATTTGTATCGGGTTGAACTTTAAAATTTGGCTCAATTGAAGTTTTACTTTGTCCAAACAGGAATGTCCCGACAAATATAAATGACATTAATAATTTGTATTTCAGCATAATGAGTTTATTTAATAATTAATAAGCTATTTTTTTAAAATAATTTCTAAAGTTCCTCCAATCACTATATCGGAATGATGGATATTGAATTTACTATAGTTATTGTCATTCAATTTCATTGATTTAATAAAAATGGAAGATTCGATACGATTTTTTAAAATCATAGAAAATTCATTTCCTTTATAAAAATCAGGATGTAGTTTTATCGTTACCTTGTCGAAAATTGGCGAAGTGAGTTCGTAATTCAAATTACCGGGACAAGTAGGATATATTCCCATCATACTGAAAACAACCCACGCCGAAATAGTACCACAATCGTCATTTCCGGGTAAACCGTCAGGAGTTGTTTCGAAATTTTCCTGAATCGTTTTATTTACCCAATACTGAGTTTTCCATTCCTGTCCTTTTACTGTATTGAACAAATAGGGATAATGCATATCGGGTTCGTTTTCCATAATAAAATAGGCACTATCCATGGCTACGTCCAATTTTTTCAGGAACTTTTTATCTCCACCAATACTCTTCTTCAGCCATGAAATGTCATGAGGTGGAAAAAATAAATACTGCCAGGCATCACCCTCGACGAAACCCGGATTTCCAGGCCATAAGTTGCCCTTCAATACAAGTTTAAAATCTTTGATAAATGAACCATCGACATTTCGTGGACGTAGAAATTTTGATTCCATATCGAAATAGTTACGATGAAGTAATGATCTTTTTTTAAAATCATCCGCTATCTTCTTTTCTCCTAAAGCCGCAGCAAACTGAGCTATATTCCAATCGGCAATTCCATATTCCTGAGTAGTTGAAAGTGGTCCCCAAACGCCTTTTGAGTCTTGTGGAATGTAACCATACTTTTTCAAACTATCAATTCCAGGACGCAAAGGGTTTTGTGATTCGGGTGTATTGGCACTTTTGAGCATGGCAGTTAAAGCTTTTTGAGCATCGAAATTATCAATACCTCTTAAATACGAATCGGCAATAACAATGGAAGCAGGATCGCCAACCATCACATAACTTTCCTGACTGTTTATTTCCCACTTTGGTAACCAACCACCCTCATCGTACATGGCAAGCATCGATTTTACCATATCGAGTTGCCGTTCAGGATAAGCCAATGATAATAAAGGATGTAATGTTCTGTAAGTATCCCATAACGAAAAAACGGTGTATCTTTCGTATTGTCCGTTTGTATTTTTTGTTTCCAGCGATTTATAAGCCGGATAGTCGCCATTGACATCATTCAGAATATTGGGTTGTAATAAACTGTGATACAAGGCAGTATAAAAAATTTCTTTGTTTTTGCGATTATTATCTTCAATCTGAATTCTACCGAGCTGTTTTTCCCATTCGTCGGTTGCTTTTTTTCGTAATGAATTAAAATCCCAATCATGTATTTCCGTTTCAAGATTGAGTTTTGCATTTGCAATTGATGTATAAGAAATTCCGACTTTTATCAGCACTTGTTCCATATCGTTGGTTTTATACCGCAAATACAAACCAAGCTCATTACCCACATTTTCCCGGGTAAATTGACGTATGTCGCGGTTATTATTCCACATGCCCCAATTATCGGGTTGTTTTTGTATTTTGATATAAAAATACATAACTCCCGAAATCAAGCGGTTGCAAAAAGCACCTGCAATATGATAACCTTCGAACTCATACTCACTAACGGAGCGAATCATAGCTCCTTTGGTAGGATTTAAACTCAGTCCCAGGTTTAAAAGTATAGAATGTTCGCCTTTAGGAAATGTATAGCGATGTATGGCGCATCGTTTGGTAACCGTAAGTTCTGCAGTGATATTACTCGTATCGAGATGAACTTTGTAAAAGCCGGGTTGGGCAATTTCGGTTGAATAAGGCGATAAGTATTTTTGAGGCTGAAACGAATTATTTACGTTTGTGGGCATTATAGTCAATATTCCCAACGCCGGACAGCCTGCTCCACTCACACTTCCATGGTTAAAACCACTTATATATTTTCGCCCGCTTACATACGACGAAGGTCCAAAATTCTGAGTAATCTGATCACCATATTTGGGTTCGAATCCATTAAAAGGAACTGCACTCATCATTCCCCAGGGCAAAACGGCACCGGGATTTGTATTACCACCACTTTGTGTGCCGATGAATGGATTTACAAATTGAGTTTTGCCAAATGCAAAATATTTATCAACAAAAAAACAATTCAGAGTAAAACTCAAGGTAATGTATAAAATTACTTTCTGCATAGTAATCAAATTATGAAAAAGTGAAAAATAAAAAATTTGAAAAATAACCCAACCGGCACAAGGCCAGTTGGGTTAAAGAAAAGACCTTAAAAAACCAAAGAGAAAACTAACATTTTTATTTTAATAACCACATCACTTTATTCACTTCATCGTATCCCTGATACTGACTATCAAGCGCTTTAATCAGATTTTCGCGATTTGTATTTGTCTCTGAACCCGGATACAACCAACGCATAGGAAAACCATTTACATTGTTCTGATTCAGATTTGTAGCAGGATTTAAAGGAAATACAGGATAGGCAGTACGTCTGAATTCGTAATAAGCATGTGTTGCATCCTGCATAAAATTAAGAATATAGCGTTGCATCCAAATTTGTTTCAATTGATCATCGGTTGAGGTTTTGAATGCAG
>JAKLIM010000135.1 GCA_022709605.1 Bacteroidota bacterium
TCGGCCGATATTTTTGTGGTTTTGCCCGGCAGTTATGGAACTTTGGATGAGATGTTTGATGTAATTGCTTCGGGTGTGGTTGGCGAACATAAAAAGCCTCTTATCATTGTTAATCAAAACAATTTTTTTGAGGATTTTATCAAATTATCCAATCGCATGTCTACAGAAGGTTTTTTGCCTCCAACGCATCAAAATTATCAGCCTTTGATTGTCGAAAATATTGAAAATTGCATCGATAAAATTAAACAACTCTGAGTATTATTCTTCTTTATTGAACTGATTTACAAGGTCTAATTGATTAATTCATATACATAATGAATCTATTCTGGAAAAAATTAACAAGAGGAATAACTCCAACCGCCAAAATCGAAAAAGAGGAAAATGAAATAGTCAATGCGTTACAACGTTACAATGACGTTGAAAAATCACTTGAAATAGTCAAATACAAATCGCTCTATCACGAAGTAAAATCTCCTGCATTTATTGAGAATAAAAAGAAACTTCAAAACCGAAAATACAAAGACACTGAAGAATTCAGAACCATTACTCAATTTAGAAAATTACAAAACTCAGAATCGTTACGTTTATATTTTCAGGTATTGGGTTCGTTTGAACTGAAAGAATACGAGACTTTTAAATTGTCGCCCAGATTCGAAGATTTGAATGATAACCGGAAAATCAAGGAATCGGAAAAGCTGAGCCGGCTCAAAAATTTTGAACATTCAAAAGCCTATAAAACTTATCTACGCTACCACAATTCGTATATTTTAAAGGAATATATGCGGTTAAAAGAAGTTGTTTCCACACCTGAGTTTAAAATTGCAAACGACTTCTGGTCAAACGAAAACCGGTGGTTTACAACGCCTCAATACGAAGTTGAACAACGTTTTTATGAACTAGCAAATCATCCCAATATAGTTTCTTACCTCAACGAAAATCCGAAACGATTTGAAAATTACAAATCGTTGAAACTTACTTTCAACGACGAATTTGAATGGAGCAACTTTGACGAATCGCAGTGGAAATATGGGTTTCATTATAAAAGCTCAAAATTAATCGGAAATCATTCATTTGCCAATGAAAAACAGGCGAATAATTCAGGTCAAAATATTTCGGTTGATGATAGCACATTACAAATTATTACCAAAAATGAAAACCAAACCAGTATTGCATGGCATCCTGTGAAGGGATTTATTCAGAAAAATTTCGAATACACTTCGGATGTAATACAAACTGGGGATACATTCAAACAAAAAGAAGGTATTTTCAAGGCTAAATTGCGTTGTAAAGGCAATATTCATCATGCATTCTGGTTGGGTGCAGATGACATGTTACCGCACATCAATATTTTTCATTTTGATGGAAAAAAAATTAGGGTGGGTAATGTTTCCGAAAATTTAACGGATGGCATAGAAATCAAGGGTTTAGATCCATCTGAATATTATATTTATACATTGATTTGGAAAAACAATGAGCTCACATGGAAGATTAATAATGTAGTGGTTTACCGTACTACAAGTTACATTCCGGAAGAAGCTATGTATTTGGCATTTAACTCTTTTATTCCCGAAAAAATGATAGGAAGTTCCGGCCAACTCGAAGTGGATTGGGTTCGGGTTTATCAAAATTAATTCAATATCTATTCATTAAAACAGTTAAGGACAAGTCAACATCTTGTCCTTATCAGTATTATTTAACTTCAAAATACCGTTATGACTGAAACCCGAAAAGTTAATGTTTTAAATAAGTTCGATATAGGCGGAAATAACCGGTTTGTACTCATTGCCGGACCGTGCGCTATCGAATCCGAAGAAATGACACTGCAGGTAGCCGCAGAATTAAAAAATATTTGTTATGAGCTGGGGATTCATTTAATTTTCAAATCATCATTCGATAAAGCGAACCGTACATCAGTGAAGGCGCCACGTGGAGTTGGAATGGAGCGCGGTTTACAGATATTACAACGTGTTAAGACCGAACTTGATTTGCCAATAATTACCGATGTTCACGAAACCTGGCAATGCGCCATGGTGGCACAGGTTGCTGATATGCTTCAAATTCCAGCCTTTCTTTCGCGTCAAACTGATTTACTCGTTGCTGCCGCAAAAACCGGGAAAATTGTGAACGTGAAAAAAGGGCAATTTATGGCTCCGTGGGACATGAAAAATGTGATTGATAAATTACGTGATTCGGGAAACGAAAATATACTGCTTTGCGAGCGGGGAACAAGTTTTGGCTACAACAATCTTGTGGTTGATATGACAGGATTAGTTGAAATGCGAAGCTATGGTTTTCCGGTTGTGTTCGATGCAACTCATGCGGTGCAAAAGCCAGGTGGACAAGGCACTTCGACCGGCGGAAATCGTGAAATGGTACCCTATCTCATGCGGGCAGCTTTGGCTGTTGGCGTTGATGCTATTTTTGCTGAAGTTCACCCCGATCCCGATCATGCTTTCAGCGATGGACCTAATCAGATTCATTTGTCAAAAATAAGAGAGATACTTGAACAGGCCATAATGATAGATAATATTACTAAAGGCATTCAGAATCAAGAGTCTGAAATAAAAAATATAAATGCCAAAATCCCAAACACGAAACGTGAAACACGAAACATTAAACTATTTTTAACCGATGTCGATGGCGTATTAACCGATGCCGGAATGTATTATTCCGAAAACGGAGATGAGCTGAAGAAATTTAACACCCACGATGGAATGGGATTACAACTCATTCGACAACACGGAATTAAAACCGGCATTATAACTTCCGAAAACACGAAAATGGTTATCCGAAGATTTAAAAAACTTAATCTCGATTATCTCTATCAGGGCAAGCGTGAAGGTGGTAAATTAGCGTCGGTAAAAGAAATTTGTGAAAAAGAAGGCATTTCGCTTGCCGAAGTGGCGTACATTGGCGATGATATTAATTGTTTGGAATTGCTATCGAATGTAGGTTTTGCAGCTTGTCCGGCAAATGCGTTGGATGCAATAAAAAACATTCCCGGAATTATTCAGATGAACAAAAAAGGTGGCGAAGGTTGTGTGCGTGAATTTATTGAATTAATTTTAAGACCATTAAATTCATAAGAAAATGGACGCAGTAAAAAGAGTGAAAGAGATTTTTCAACAAGAAATTGGAGAATTACAAAAATTAGTTGAAAAAATTGGCCCCGAACTAAATGAAGTCATTGAGCTGATTTACAACTGCAAAGGGAAGTTGGTGATTATAGGTGTAGGGAAATCAGGCATTATCGGACATAAAATTTCAGCATCCTTAGCTTCCACGGGAACTCCTTCCATTTTCGTAAATGCTGCCGAAGCCATGCATGGCGATTTGGGAATGGTTGATAAAAATGACATTGTTCTACTCATTTCGAACAGCGGAAGTTCGTCCGAAATTCTAAATGTAGTTGCTCCACTTAAAAAATTAGGTTGTCGGTTGATGGCTATGACAGGCAATCTCAATTCTGCATTAGCCAACGAAGTTCATTTAGCAATTTATACAGGCGTTGATAAAGAAGCCTGTCCGTTGGGTTTATCGCCTACAACTTCGACCACAGCTATGTTGGTAATGGGTGATGCTCTGATGATTTGCCTGATGGAACGCCGAAATTTTAAAGCTGAAAATTATGCACTTTATCATCCGGGCGGCGCTTTGGGACGACAATTATTAAACCGTGTAAAAGACGAAATGACTACTGAAATTCCGGTTGTTGCGGAAAATACTTTATTCAAAGATGTGATTTACGAAGTAAGTAATAAACGCCTTGGAATGACTTTGGTAAAGAATAATCAGGAAAAAACGGTAGGAATTATTACCGATGGAGATATTCGAAGGGCGATACAGAAATTTGATGACTTAAAACAATTGCATGCATCTGATTTTATGACCCGAGGTTTCAAAAACATAGGTAAAAATGCCCTTCTGACCGATGCGCTCGAAATGATGGACGAAAACAACATAACCACACTGGCTGTTGTTGAAGATGATGTAGCAAAACAAGTAGTTGGAATTCTTTCCATTCATCATATAATTGATTTTAAATAAAATATATTATTTTTATGCCGAATATTTTTGAATACTTAGGGATCTTAATTTTCTTTTATTCCAATGAACATGAACCAATACATGTTCACGCAAAAAAGGAGAGTATGAAAGCAAAGCGGAGTTTTTTATTATTGATGGTATAATTTCTGAAATAAAGATTTCAAATGTCAAAGGTTCGAAACCATTAGTTGGGAACAATTTGAATGATTTTGAGATTTTTCTTGAAAATTTTGCCGATAAAATTGTTGCAAAATGGGTCGATTACTTTGTTTATCATAAAAATGTAGAATTCGAGAAAATAACAAAACGATTAAAATGAAAATAACAGTAGACTATAATCATGCAGATAATCAACTGATTGTTGTGAAAGATGCAAAATACATAGGCGATTTTGCTATAAGGATTCAATTCAATGATGGAGATGAAAAATTGGTTGATTTTAAACCATTTCTTAATAAGTCAAATCATCCGGCAATAAAAAAATACCTGAATGAACAACTTTTTAAAAGTTTTAAAATTATTGATGGAAATTTGAACTGGAATAATTCAGATTTAATTTTTCCTGTGTCAGATTTAAAAGATTCAAAAATTGATAATTAATTGAAATTCAAAAAAATATATATTGAAATAACCAATAGCTGCAATTTCGATTGCAGCTTTTGTTTTAAATCTTCCCGGGCTTTAAAATTTATGTCAGTTGTTGAATTTCAATTGATTATAAACAAAATTCGTCCATATACCGATTATATTTATCTTCATGTACTTGGCGAACCACTGCTGCATCCTCAATTGGATGAAATGCTAACTTTGGCAAATGCTGCAAATCTGTACGTAAATATTACCACCAACGGTGCTTTGATTGAGCGAAAAAAAGAAATTCTGATGCGTCATTCGGTTCGTCAGATCAATATTTCGCTGCACGATGCCGAAGAGAATATTGCTTTGCAAAATATTGATCGTTATTTTGAAACAATATTTAATTACGCTGACGAAGCTGCCTCAAAAACCTATATCAATTTGCGATTATGGAATTCAGGCGAAGATAAGAGTTTGGAATTCAATAAAATATGCATTGATAAAATTGCTAATAAATTCAACTTATCAGTTGAAGATCTGAAAATGTACGATACTAACAACGGAATTAAACTTGCAGATCATGTTTTTTTGCAACATGCACCGCGTTTCGATTGGCCCGATGGCGAAACCTCACGAAATCAAGAGAATAAAAATTGTTATGCGCTTCGCGATCATATTGCCATTTTGTGCGATGGAACAGTTGTACCTTGTTGCCTGGATGCCGATGGAAATATAAATCTGGGTAATATTTTTACCGAAGATTTTCAGGAAATAATTTTATCAGATCGTGCCCTGAAAATCAGGACCGGATTTCAGAATAACAAAATAACCGAAGAATTCTGCAAAAGCTGCGGATTTATAATTCAATGATTTACAAATGAATAAAGCCGTAGTTTATACTTTAAATACAAATGGCATGTTGGGCTGTTTCCCCGAATGTGTCATAGTTGATACCGATGATGTTGGTGAGTTTTCCGTTAATTTTGTCAAGGTAAGTCGTAAAAATAAATCCAATTTCTCTTCGCTTTTCGATGCCACCGATGAGATTTTATTGGATTGCTGTTTTCGGTTGGAAAAGGATATTATAATTTCGAAAATATCTGACAGAGAAGCACGTACGTGGGAAAATTTGTTAAATAAATACTTCGATGGAAATTCCCGAAAAAAAAAGACGACTGAAATAGAATACATCAAAGATTACCTGACAGATTATATCAATGGTTTTCAAAATACTTTTTTCGAGAACATTTCCGACAAACTTCTGTACCTTCCGAATGGAAAATTTCCGTTTACCTGGGACAAAATCACGGCAGAAATTGAAATGCCTGAAATGTTGTATTGCTTTGATAATAAACCTGATAATATCAATTATTCGTTAGATTTAACGTGCAAAAACAAACCATTAAACATTCTTGATGGCGTTCTTGTTTCGCGAAAAAGTGCGCGTGTATTGGTCAAAAATAAAATTTATGATTTTGGAAATGAAATTGAAGGCGCTAAATTAGTTCCTTTCTTTTCGAGGGAATTTATTTCAATTTCGCAAACAAATGCTTTAGAATATATTCAAAAAGTGATTATGCCGCTTGCTGCAACTAACCGGGTTGTAGCTTCGGGCTTCGAGATTGAAACAATCAATGAACTTACCAACGCTGTTTTGCGTGTTAAAGAAATCAGTTTAAATAAGCAGGTTTCGCTTTTCGAAGATGAATCCGAAAATCCGATGGCAACTGAAATTGTTCTGGAGCTTATTTTCGAATACAAAGACTTCCAGTTTTGGGCCGGACAAGGCGGAACGACAAATAAACTTGATATGAACGATGATTCATTTACAATTTATCATGTTGAACGCGACAAAGAATCTGAGCAGTCTTACATTAACGAATTGAAAAAAATCGGACTCGATTTAGACGCAAAAGTCCGCAAGATACGATATATCGATGGAATAGAATGGATTAACGAGCATTATAAGCATATTGAATCGGCAGGAATTGAAATCAGGTTTCTGAAAAAATCAAAAAAGCCTTATAATATTTTTGTTGGTGAAAGAAAAATTACGGTTGAGCTTGAAGAAGGTCACGATTGGTTCGACATCAAAGGAAAAGTAGAATTTGGTAAATATAAAATCCCGATTTTACAACTGTTGAATTATATTAAACACAATAAGAGGGAAATACTTTTACCCAACGGAGAATACGTTCAGATCCCTCAAGCCTGGATAGATGAATACAAATCGCTTGCTGATTTATGTAAAATAGAGGATGGAAAAGCCACTATTTCGAAACATTATTGCGCTATAGCCGACGAACTGAAGAAAAATTCGAAAGTAAAGCTGTCGGTAAAAGAGAATATGCGCCGGTTTTTAGAAAACAATCTGGATGTTAATTTTGATTTACCAAAAGGATTTACCGGCGAACTTCGTCATTATCAGCAGCAGGGTTACAATTGGTTGCGATTGCTCGACGACATGGGTTTGGGTGGCTGCCTGGCCGATGATATGGGACTTGGAAAAACCATACAGGCTTTGTGTTTGCTGCAAAAGATGAAGGAACTGAACCGCGAAACAAATTTACTTGTTGTACCTACCAGTCTGGTTTACAATTGGGAACAGGAAGCGGAGAAATTCACGCCTGATTTAAATGTTTACGTACATGCCGGAAATCAACGCACAAAAAACAGTGCTGATTTTGGCGAGCCGGACATTTTGCTTACAAGTTATGCTATTTTGCGGCGCGACAGGCATTTATTTGCTACACAACAGTTTAATTACGTTATTCTCGACGAAGCACAAACCATTAAAAACCCACAGGCTGATATTACTCAGGTTTGTTTGTCGCTTCAGGCCAAACGCTTCCTCACGCTTACGGGTACGCCCCTCGA
Organism: Bacteroidota bacterium; assembly: GCA_022709605.1. GTDB lineage: Bacteria > Bacteroidota > Bacteroidia > Bacteroidales > Paludibacteraceae > Paludibacter. The sequence goes on from JAKLIM010000135.1 coordinate 7,501, forward strand.
AAACTCGATGACCGATTTATGGTCGCAGGTTCATTTTTTCAACCGGAACATGTTAGGTTCTGCCAATAATTTCAACCGATTGTGCAAACAACCCGAGAAACAGGAATTGTACAGGCAGCTACTCCGACCCTTTTTACTCCGACGCCAGAAAAATAATGTGTTGAAAGATTTACCCGAAAAATCAATTATTTTGCAGTGGTGCAACATGAGCGAAGAGCAAAACAACTTCTATCGCGAAACCAGAAACAAGTTCGTCAATAAATTTTTGGAAAACAAAAAAGAGAATGACACCGTAAATCCTGTGGTGTTGCTTGAAGGATTGTTGCGACTCCGACAAGCGGCCAATCATCCGTCTTTAGTCGATTCGAATTACAATGATAGCTCTGGCAAATTCGAAACTGTATGCGAAATGCTTTCCGACGTAGTAGAACAGGGCGATAAAGTTTTGGTGTTCAGTTCATTTACAAAACACCTGGAATTGTATAAAAATTTTTTAGATGACCGTAATATAAAATATTGTTATCTCGATGGAAGCACTAAAGATCGTAAAGAACAGGTCGAGAAGTTTCAACAAAACGATGAGTTTCAGATTTTTCTTTTGTCGTTAAAAGCAGGAGGCATCGGGCTCAATTTAACAAAGGCAAGTTATGTGTTTCTACTCGACCCGTGGTGGAATCCGGCTGCTGAAGCACAAGCTTACGACCGTGCACATCGCATTGGACAACAAAACAAAGTATTTGTATATAAGTTTATTACACGCAATACCATTGAAGAAAAAATTCTGAAGCTGCAGGAAGAAAAGAAACTGTTATTCGATTCGATGGTCAACGCAGACAATGAAATCACCAAAAATCTGAATATAAACGAAATAATGAAATTGATAGAATAACAAACAGCAGCAATTCCGAATTGCTCCTGACTTTGACAGCTTTTTGACTCTGAATTTATAATATATTGTATATCAGGTGCATATAGATTTTGCGCCACCCAAATGGGTGGCGCAAGTCCAAAAAGTTTGTATTTTTGCATATGTTTATACGCAAAAAGAAAAATCGTTCTGGTTCAACCAGTGTAGTGGTAGTTAATAAACACAATGGCGTTTATCGTGAGATTCACACTATTGGTGTAGGTAAAGATCAAACAGAGATAGATTCTTTGTGTCTTAAAGGCTTGCGATGGATTGAATCTAGTATTGGTAATCGTGATGTTTTTGAGATTCACGAAAAAGAATTAGAAGAGAAACATATTATAGAATACCTATTATCCAATGTTGAGAATGTTTTAATAAATGGCACTCAACTGGTATTGAATCAAGTGTTTAAGCTTGTTGGATTTGATGCAATAGAAGATGAGATATTAAAACAATTGGTAATCGCCCGTTTAAGTCAACC
>JAKLIM010000136.1 GCA_022709605.1 Bacteroidota bacterium
TCTTTGGTGTTAAAGGGCGAAACTATTGATTGAAAATCATTTGCGTCGGATTTTAACACCTGAGTTTTACCACCCAATGCACCTATCCAGATATTTCCATACCTGTCTTCCTTTAGTCCCCAAATGTCGTTGCTTGACAATTTACTGTTTTTGGTAGTGTATTGAACTATTTTACCTTTATCGTAGCAATACAGTCCTTTCATATACGTGCCGATCCAGATACGCCCTTTCCGATCTTCTATCATCGAAACAATGGCTGTGTTTGGAATAGGAAGCTTTTTAATGTTACCATCCGAATGTTGATCTTTCACATACACACCATTTCCATCCGTTCCTAACCAAATATTTCCCAAATGATCTTCTATTATTTTAGTAATATCCGAACATTCGGGATGTTGAAAATTGATAAAATTGCGAAAACTTTCGTGATAAAATGAGAGTCCTTTTTTATTATGTCCAACCCAAATCGTTTCGTTATTATCACGATATAAAAATTGAACACTGTTTGACGATAAACTGGTGTAAGTCGAAGGTTTATATACAATATTTGATATTGTGTTCAGAACTCTATCATAAACAAATATTCCTTTGTGGTCTGTTGCAATCCATATTTGTCCGGTTTGATTCTCGATAATACTCGTAATCACATTACTTACCGATTTTATTTCTGAAATCAAATTGATAATCTCCCATTGCTGACTGGTACTCTTTTTATACAAAATCTGGTCAGATAAACTCGAACTGAACCATAATCCGTTGTTACTATCGGCATAAATCCTGTTACGGCCATTTGCAATTTCAGGAATTATAAAATCAGGGAGTTTATATAAAATCTGTGCTCCCGTATTTTTATTCATTTGCCAGCACACTCCCGACTTTAAAACTGTGTACAAATAATCGCCATTGTCAGTAATATTAGTTGTAATATTTTCAGTAAATGGAATTTTTAGATTGAATGCTGATTTTGTTTTCTTCTGAATATTATAATGAAATACTTTTCTATTATTGAACACCCATATATTACGTTTTTTATCAACAAAAACTTTACTGTCAGCTTCGGACTGCATACCCAAATCGAGAAGTATTTGTTTGAAATCCGGGTCGAAACAATCTTTATCTCTATCATAAACCATGTAGGTATAGCCGAAGTAAACCCATATATTCCCTAATCCATCCTCCTGCAAATCCATTATGTCGTTTGTAATTAATGTTTTAGGAGCACCGAAACGTGTTGTATAAACATTGAAACCATATCCATCATATTTGTTTAGCCCGGCTTCTGTGCCAATCCAAAGAAAACCGTAGCTGTCTCTTAAAAAGGCTTTTACGGTATTATTCGATAGACCATCTTTTGTATCCAAATGATGAAATATATACGACGACTGTCCAATAATATTTTGGAAAAACAGAATCCAAAATATACCAACTATGTATAATTGCTTTTTATACCGTTTCATAAGGACATGATTTAAAGTGAATTTAATATTGTTGGGCGTGTTGATTTTTTTACTGCAAATGTATAAAAAACAGAGATTAAATTTGCTATCAATAAATTACAATATCTATTGAAAAAATAAAGAAACAATAGAATGACGTAAAATTACCAACGTTGCAGTCGATAAAGTCCCTCTCGAAAACTCCTTTTCCTATTTCTTTCTCCTTTGGAGAAAGTCCCCGAAGGGGGAAAGAGGACGGAGAGGGATTTAGGGAGAGGTTGGGTTAGGGGTTACTTTATTTCAATAAATTCCGGTTCATAAGGAGGAATTGTGAAACTTCCGTTGTAATCTTTATCGAAAAGGATACTTCTCGATTTTCCTGTCATTTTTATCTCTTTATTTTCTCCACTAATATTTAGATAAAGGTAGTGATTTTTATCTATCTGTCTGGCCATAACACCAGCAGGTACATCCGGTCCTTTTTTAATGCCCAGTTCAACTATTAGTTCGTCGAGCAATGGATTGAGAACACTTCCATCGGCAGGTAAGCCAACATAAATAGCGCGACCTTTGCCGTATTTGTTTGAAGTCATCATCGGATAATCCTTATCTAAACTGGTGATACTGCCAATCACTTCAGCACCTTTAGGCTCTATAACATCAAATCTGGTCGATTCAGTGTCAATAGCGTTGCCTTTATAAGTAAATTCAAGTTTTTTCCCTTTATACGATTTGCGTGAAATCTCATTAAAGGTTTCTGTCTCTTCGAAACTTGCCACCCGTATTCCAAACACATCGCTTAAGCGACCGGGACGAGTGGACGCAAAAACTTTTCCGGTTTCGTCCACTACAGCCGAATTGCTTGTCATGATAACTGTTCCGCCATTTTTTACAAAGTCACGGATTTTAGTAGCTGTCGTTTCATCCATTACCGTTATGCCGGGGACAATCAGCAGTTTATATTTCAACGCACTTCTGCTGATTTCTACAACATTAGCATCCATATTGCGATAATAAAACAAGCCCCAACATGCTTGCAGTTGGTTTTCTTGCTGCTCAGGGAAATAACTGCTGGCTATCTGGCTGGGGAAAGAAGAGGCCAATCCTACTTCCGACTGAAGTTTATACGGGAAGAATTTCTCGATTTTTTTAAACTCGGTTGCCATTTTCTTGTATTCTTCATATTTGCGGTTGGGAATTCCGTCCCAGTCAAGCATTCCTTCGAGGTATTGTTCTTCGCCGGAGTGCATGCTTTGCCATGTCCAACCGCAAACCATTTGATTACCATACATCAGGGTGGCATAAGCCGACTTGCGGATAGAATTGGGTACGGCAGTCATGGTGGTAAATTCGCTGCACCAGAATGGGTTTGTACTTTCAAACTGAATACGTGAAATGCCGAACGCGGAGTTCATAACACCCCAGTTGGTTGTTAACGAGTTACCGGGATAGAAGCCGCAGCCTTCGCGAGTCATTTTGCCGGAATAAGCCATCTCTGCCCAATCAATATACTTCAACGCACTGTAAAACCATGCATTTGTATTTGTAAGCACATTGGGCGCATTGGCATTGACTTTATCTATCACTTTAAAAAGGAATTGATTGACTTCGTCCGAAATGAATACCCGAAAATCGAGAATTTTTTCCGGAGCTCCATTTTTAGGGCCAACGGAGGGCAATCCGACTTCCTCAAACTGATTCAGATTACGCGACCACCGTTGATTAGCCCATGCTTTATTCAGCACATCGATACTGCCGTATTTTTTACGCAACCAGTCCACAAATCGCAATCTCACCGTTTCGGAGTACGAAATTGGACCATCACCCGACTCATTATCAATACCGAATGCCAACAAGGCAGGGTGCTTTGCATATCTTTTTGTTATAACATCGGTAAAGCGCAAAGCGTATTTCTGGAAGTTGGGATCACCTGTATCATCCATGTATCGATGATTGGGATACAATTGATTGCCAGTTGGATCAACTATATCTATCGACGGGAATTTTTTGTGTAACCATATAGGCGCAGGATGAACAGCGATATCAAGAATTACCTTAATACCTGCTTTATCCATTAGATCCATTACCTTGTCGAACCACTCAAAATCAAACCGACCTTCGGCAGGTTCATAGCTGTCCCAAGCCAAATGTCCCATACGTACAGACGTAAATCCGGCAGCTTTCATCAATTGGATGTCGCTTTTTATTTTTTCAATATTTTTATCATCGTGCGGATGATAATTGCTTCCGACATACAAGCCCTGGGCATTTGTTGCAACGCCAAAAAAGAATGGAATTACAATTAATAGTAACGATAATAGCTTACTCGTTTTCATTTAAAATCAATTTGTTTAGTATCGAAAAGATTCAAGACATTTTAAAATATCGACAAAAAAATCGAAAATTAGAAATAATTAATAAAATCGGCAGTAAAAAATAGACCTTTCTACGTTGCATCCGGCAAAGTCCCTCTCGAAAACTCCTTTTCCTATTTCTTTCTCCTTTGGAGAAAGTCCCCGAAGGGGGAAAGAGGACGGAGAGGGATTTAGGGAGAGCCTGCCTGTCGCAGGCAGGGTAGTTTAATTTACCGCTTCACCAAATTTACCATGATCACATCATTTTCACGAATATCCAATTCTTTTGAGAAAGGTTCGTTTGCTTTGATTTCGATTGTTTCGGTTTGTATGGGCGAACCATCATTTTGATTCTTCAATTGCTCAACCTGCATACGGTTAAGTTGTGCGGGTCTGCCCATGTCGATATAACTTGTATGTGCATCATTCACCCGATAACCAACTTTATATATTTCCATTTTATATTTTCCGGCAGGTACGTTGGATAAATTCACTTTCACTTTGCCCAAGGATTTGGAAGGTAGATCTTTTACAAAATAGGTCTGATTATTTACAGAATCCGGAAGCGTGTTTGTAAAGTTCCAAAGAAGCACTTGAACGCCATGATCGGATTTAGTTGCCCACGAACGTGTATCTGAATTTTTCAATTCAGTTTTTCCTAATTTATTCATAAACTGGTAGGCATAAAATGCCGATTTTGGAATTCCCTGAATGGTGAGCAAACCAAATCCGCCATGAAAAGGCGTAAAGCGAGGTCCCGGTTCTTCAAAAACATCAGTGAAAACCCAATACGACATTGAATTGACAGAATTTCCGACTTGTTTGATTTTTTCCAGAATATATGCTGCTTCATGATAACTGTCGTGAACCGGATCGGCAGGAGTATATGATGAACTCCACTCAGTATAATGCAACTCCAGGTTTGGTTTAGCAGAAGCAGCAATCTCTTTACGGGATTGTAGTACATCGCCACTTACAGCCATCGGATCTTTACTCAACACTGTGCCACTGTTACCATATTCATCAAGAAATCCCTGATTAACACCGTACGAGTGCGTGCTTACAAAGTCGATGGGAAGATTATTTTTTATACAAAATTCAATCATTTCGCTCTCCCAGGCTGCACCGGCAGTTCCGGGTCCACCCACTTTGTATTCAGCATTTACACTTTTAACGCCCTGAACGGCATACTTGTACAATTTAAAATATTCCTCCTGCGTGCCGGTCCAGAAACCGGGAGTAAGATTTGGTTCGTTCCAAACTTCGAAATACCAGGTTTTCACTTCATCAACGCCATAACGTTCGGTGAAATGCTGTGTGAGATTACGAATAAAATCTTCCCATTTTTTATAATCTTTAGGAGGAGTAACATTTCCTTTCCACCAGAAGATAGTTTGTTTACCACTTGCCAATGCATTGGGCATAAATCCCAATTCAACAAATGGTTTTACACCAATGCTCAACAAATAATCGTATAAAGCATCTACATACATGTAATTGTATTGAGGATTGCCTTTTGCATCCTCGGTATAAACAGCCATATCGTCGGTTAACAGACCGTGCATACGGATGTATTTGAAATCGCACGCTTTTTTTACAAACGCCAATTGCTGCTGCCAATCGGCCCGAAGCCCTTCGTTAGCCCTGCCGGCTCCGACACATTCTTTGAACATGGTGTTCATAGCACCACTTTCGATACCATAATCTACATTGATAGCACGTTCGGCCGATGGCATTGTTTTTCTTTTTCCTCTTTGTGCATTTGCCGTTGTCTGAACAAACAAAGCGATTGCAATTAAAAACAAGACTTTTAATTTCATGTGATCTTTTTTATATTTGATTTATTAATTTCAAATGGTGTATCGCGTGGATTCGGGATATTAGTAATAGAAAGCATATAATGTCGTATTCCCAATTTTCGACCCTACCTGCGGCAGGCAGGCTCTCCCTATTCCGAGACTTCGGAACCCTCTCCGTCCTCTTTCCCCCTTCGGGGACTTTCTCCAAAGGAGAAAGAAATAGGAAAAGGAGTTTTCGAGAGGGACTATGCCGAATGCAACGTTGAAAGTTTTACGACATTATTTTGTTCCACCTACTTTGTTGAATACACAAATTTACATTACAAAAATATCCTAATTCTGAAATAATATCAGTATCATTTTGTATTATATAAGGGTTAAATTTGTAATAAACACTGCTATTTATATTAATAGCTCGTTGTATTAACAGATATGCAACTATAATGAATGGTCAACACCGCTGTATTTGTTACCGAATTTCCGCGGCATGACTTTTACAACTGCAAATGTGTTCCCGCAGTTTTGCGGCATAACTTTTACAACTGCAAATGTGTTCCCGCTGTTTTGCGGCATAACTTTTACTGCTGCAAATGTGTACGCGCAGTTTTGCGGCAAGACTTTTACAACTGCAAATGTGTTCCCGCAGTTTTGCGGCATAACATTTACAACTGTACATGTGCTCCCGTAGTTTTGCGGCATAACATTTACAACTGTACATGTGCTCCCGCAGAATATATATTAAAAAAAAACCGCGGTTATAAACCGCGAGACCCGGGTACGCTACGAGTCTTGCAGTTTTTAACCGCTTTTTTCTAAGTACATGACAAAAAATAAGAATTGGAACCTGCCTACCGCAGGAAGGTTCCAATTCTTAATTACTTTTAATAAATATAGTCGGAAGTGGTTATGAATCAGTAGAGATTTTTTTTGTCATGTACTTAACGCTTTTATAATAAGCTTGGGTTGGGTCTCGCGGTTTATAACCGCGGTTTTTAAGCAAACCTGAGTCTTGTAGTTTTTAACCGCGCTTTTTCAGTAAACTTATAAAAAAAGCGACAATTCCGAAAGCTATCGAAATTGTCGCTTGTTCATTATTAACCTTAAACTATCCAAAACCTTTTATTGTAATCTAAATAAACAAAGGTCGTAAATTGATTAGCCTATTTGTTAGTTTATTTTCTTTATCAATTCCATTCCGGTTTCGATGGCTTTTTCGTTCATCGGTATCAGGTGATGATGCCTGCCGGGGAGCGATTTTTTTAAACCTTTCAGTACATTTTCAATTTTTACAATGGGTCTCACTTTTAATAAGCCGCCTAAAATAATCATATTCATTACTTTCGTGGCGTTATTGGCATAAGCGTATTCAGTGGCATCAATTCTGTAAATGTTGATATCGGTACGGGTGGGGAATTTATGAAATCCATTTCCGTCGAAAATAAGAGTACCTCCGGGTTTCACTTTGCATTCGAAACGCTCAAGCGAAGGTTGATTCAGAACAATGGCAGTGTCGTAGGTATTCAGAACCGGCGAACTGATGCGATCATCACTCAGAATAACTGTAACATTGGCAGTACCACCACGCTGTTCAGGGCCGTACGACGGCATCCAGCTTACTTCCTGACCTTGCATAAGTCCCGAATAGGCCAGAATTTTTCCTAACGAAAGTACACCCTGACCTCCAAATCCTGATATTATTATTTCTTCAATCATTTTAATGTATTTTTTTTGATAGTATTGAATTATAATCCTGTTGAATTCAACAAAGCGATGTATAATTTTTAGAATGAATAATCAGATTTATACTAAATGTTTTTCAAATCTCCCATCGGATATTCAGGGAACATATTATCAACCATCCAATCGTTTGAGTCCGCCGGTGTCATTTTCCAACCTGAACTACAGGTCGAAACTATTTCAACTATGGAAGTTCCTTTGTTCAACATCGAATTTTCGAAGGCTTTCTGAATCGCTTTCTTCGCTTTACGCACGGTGGCAACTGTGTGTACACTTTGACGGGTAACATAACAGGTACCTTGTAACTGGGCCAATAAAGTAGTGATATTCAGTGGATAGCCATTCGTTGGAATGTCGCGACCGTTCGGAGAAGTGGATGATTTCATGCCATTCAGGGTTGTGGGCGCCATTTGACCACCCGTCATGCCATAAATACCATTATTTATAAAAATAATCGCAATATTTTCACCCCGGTTGCATGCATGAATTGTTTCGGCTGTACCAATGGCAGCCAAATCACCATCGCCCTGATAAGTAAATACATACCGGTCGGGTAGGAGGCGTTTGACTGCGGTTGCCAATGCCGGTGCACGTCCGTGAGCGGCTTGTTGCCAGTCGATATCTAAATAATTGTAAGCAAAAACACCACATCCAACCGGTGCAATACCAATTGTTTTATCCTGAATATCCATTTCCTGGACTATTTCACCAATTAATTTGTGTACCACACCATGACTACAACCCGGGCAGTAATGCATGGGGGTGTCGTTCATTACCGTTGTTTTTTCATACACCAAATTGGCGGGATTTATTATATCGGATAGATTCATTTTATTCGTTTTTTTAAATTGTGAAAAATGTAAATTCAATATTTAACTTTCGGAGAAATTTATTCTTCAACCGTTGAATTTATTAATTTATCTTTTAATGCATGCAAAACTTCGTCAGGAGCAGGAACAATTCCACCCATGCGTCCGTAATATTCCACCGGAACTTTGCCATTCACAGCCAATCGCACATCTTCAACCATTTGTCCGGCACTCATTTCAACGGTCAACATTCCTTTTGTGCGCTTCGCATATTCTTTTAACTGATTTACAGGGAAAGGAAAAAGTGTAATCGGTCGCAATAAACCGGCTTTAATTCCCTCAGCACGTGCTAATTCCACTGTTTTCTGGCAAATACGGGCAGTAATACCAAATGCTACAATTATATAGTCAGCATCATCGCAATTAAATTCTTCGAAACGTACTTCTTCTTTTTCAATTTCGCGGTATCTCGATTGCAATGCTAAATTCAGTTTCTCCATATCAGCGGCCTCAAGTCGCAACGAGTTGATAACATTGGGTTTACGTTCAGCAGGTTTTCCTAAAGTAGCCCATGGACATTCAGCAATAATTTGTTCTTCAGTGCGTCGGGGTACGAATGGTGGTAAAATTACTTTTTCCATCATTTGTCCAATAATGCCGTCGGCCAACACCATGGTTGGAGTGCGGTATTTAAATGCCAAATCGAAAGCAAGAACAGTATGATCAGCCATTTCCTGAACTGATGC
>JAKLIM010000137.1 GCA_022709605.1 Bacteroidota bacterium
TTTGTTAAACATAATACGATTGAGAAGTTTGGACCGGTGCGGAATATTAAACCTGCCTTGGTTTTTGAAGTATCTTTTACATCCATCTTCCGAAATGAAAGAAAAAAATTACCGTAGTCTTGTCAAATCTATATCGTGGCGCGTAACAGGCACAATTGATACATTTGTTATATCATTTCTGATTACTGGAAAAGTTACAACCGCCATGTCAATAAGCGGGGTTGAGATTATTACGAAAGTATTGCTTTATTACTTTCACGAAAGAGTATGGAATAAAATTAATTTCGGTAAAATAAAAGAAACACCAAACGATTATCAAATCTAAATTATTTACGATTTAAGTATTTACAATTTACCATTTAAAACAATTGAACATTACTATTTCTTTAAATTGTAAATAGTAAATTGTCTAATAGTCAATTACAATCATGTTCCAAAATATATTTTCACCCGAGCAATCAGAATTGCTCAAACAATTCAGTTCAACATTAGATAAGCAACAGATTTTTTGGTTGTCTGGTTATTTTGCCGGCTTAAGCGCCGGTAACTTAAGTCCCGATCTCGCTGTTAATCAGACGCAAACCGTTACAGGTTCAACAGAACTCACCATTCTTTACGGTTCGCGTACAGGAAATGGCGAAGGACTGGCCAAAAAAGCACAACAGTTGGCCACCGAACAAGGTTACAAGGTGACACTGAAAAATATGGCTGATTACAAAACCCGCGATTTGCAAAATGAGAAGAATCTGTTGGTCATTGTCTCGACGCATGGCGAAGGCGAACCGCCATTTTCGGCTAAAGAAGTTTACGAATTTATATTTGGGAAACGTGCTCCAAAACTCGATGGATTGAAATATACCGTCTTAGGTTTGGGAGATTCGAGTTATTTTCACTTTTGCAAAACAGGCATCGACTTTGATAATCGTTTGGAAAAATTGGGAGCAAAACGTTTACACAGTCGTGCTACCTTGGATGTGAATTTTGCCGAAACAGCCGAAAAATGGTTGCTCGAAGCATTGCCTGTTTTTGGTGGAAGTGTTGATTCAAAACAAGTTACGAATCCCGGATTTACACTTTTGGGAGCAACAAAAAAAACAGAAGTGCCAACAATTTCCAGGACAAATCCATTTAGAGCACCCGTGCTCGACAAAGTGAACCTGCATGGTCGTGGTTCTAATCGACAAACTATTCATATTGAATTGAGTACCGAAAATAATCCAGCGCTCAACTACCAACCGGGCGATGCTGCAGGTATTATTCCTGTAAACACATTGGAGCTAATCAATGATGTGTTGGCAGTAACAGGATTAGATGCAGGGGAAATAGTTACTGTTAACGGCAAAGAAAAAAAGCTGGAAGCAGCACTGTATAAAGAGCTGGAATTATCAAAAATTACCGTTGATGTGGTGAAACGTTATTTGGAAACATATCCAAATGAGGCACTTGCTGCGCTTGCTACTGATGTTGAAAAATTCAAAACTTATCTCGATGGTCGCGATATTGTGGATCTTTTTACGGATTATCCAAGCGAAGTTTCGGCTGAAAATCTGGTAAAAATTCTGCGCCCGTTACAACCACGTTATTATTCTATTTCGTCGAGCCCTAAAGCCTTTCCGGGCGAAGTTCACCTCACTGTTGGCGTGGTTCAATACCATCACGCAGGGCGAGCGAAAAAAGGCACTTGTTCCAATTATCTTTCGGATATATTGATTGACGATGAAACAGTTCCTGTATTTATTGAAGCAAATCCGGGTTTCCGACTGCCCGAAAATGACCAAACACCAATCATTATGGTTGGAGCAGGAACGGGCATTGCGCCCTATCGGGCATTTGTACAACATCGCGAATTATCTGACAATCCCGGCAAAAGCTGGTTGTTTTTTGGCAACCGCAATTTCGAAACGGAGTTTCTGTATCAAACCGAATGGCAGGGTTTCTTGAAATCGGGCGCTCTCACAAAATTGGATGTGGCTTTTAGTCGCGATGGCGATAAAAAAGTGTATGTGCAGGATAAATTATGGGAGCGTGGAGCCGAAATATACCAATGGCTGGAGGAAGGTGCACATTTCTATATTTGTGGCGATATGAAAAATATGGCGCGTGCGGTGCAGGATAATTTGCTTCAACTGGTTGAAAAATACGGTCTTTTAAGCAAAGAACAGGCACAGGAATATGTGGATAATCTGGAAAAAACGAAGAGGCTGCAATTGGATGTGTACTGAGGCAATTACAATTTATTTATTTACAATTTACCATTTGATAATATGAGCAACAATCAAGATAAATCAAATTACACTTCGCTATTTGAAATAGAAAAACAAAAATCGTTATCAAAAAATGATGGTAACTCTTTCCCCTCTCCTCAAGGAGAGGGGGCAGGGGGTGAGGTGTCCTCTTTTGAAACCCTGAAAGCCAATAGTAACGGACTACGCGGCACATTAGTCGAAAGTCTGAACGATCCTATTACCGGTGCATTGGCAGCAGACGATCAATTGTTGATAAAATTTCATGGAACATATCAGCAGCAAGACAGAGATTTGGACGAAGAGCGAAAAAAGCAAAAACTTGAACCGCTTTACAGTTACCTCATTCGCGTGCGTGTTCCGGGAGGCGTTACAACGCCTCAGCAATGGCTCGAATTGGATGCTTTGGCCGATAAATATGGTGATAAAACGCTGAAATTGACAACGCGACAGACTTTTCAGTTTCATGGTGTGCTCAAGCGCAACCTGAAAACAACCATGCAGGAAATTAACAAAACCCTGCTCGACACCATTGCTGCCTGTGGCGACGTAAACCGCAATGTGATGGCTTCGGCCAATCCGTTTGAGTCGCCTGTACATGCAGAAGTAGCCGAAGATGCAAAGCGTTTATCCAATTATTTTCTGCCTAAAACAAAAGCCTATCACGAGATTTGGCTTGATGGTGAATTAATTGCGGGTGGCGAACAGGAAGAAGAACCTATTTACGGAAAAACCTATTTGCCACGTAAATTTAAAACAGCTTTCGCCATTCCACCTCGCAACGACACCGATGTTTTGTCCAACGATTTGGGTTTTATTGCGATAGTTGAAAACGGGAAATTATTGGGTTACAACCTTTCGATTGGAGGTGGTATGGCTTATACTTTTGGTAATACAGCCACTTATCCGCGTGTAGCTGATGTGGTTGGCTTTTTCCCAAAAGAGCAATTGCTGGATGTAGCTGAAGCTGTTCTTGTTTTTCAGCGCGACCACGGAAATCGTTCGGAGCGTAAAAATGCACGTCTGAAATATACTGTCGATCGTTTTGGAGTAGACTTTTTCCGTGCTGAACTGCTGCGAACAAAAGGAATTACCTTAGAACCTGTCAAATCTTTCAGCTTCGAAACTTTGGGTGATAAATACGGCTGGACAAAAAGCGAATTTGGTCTGTGGCATTACGGTGTGTTTGTGGAAGGTGGTAAACTCGGCGACCGTAGCGGATTGAATGCCAAAACAGCTTTGCGCGAAATTGCCAAAATTCACACGGGTACTTTTATTCTAACAGGGAATCAAAATGTAGTTATTGCACAGGTTTTAGATGCGCAAAAACCCAAAATTGATGCTTTGCTCAAAAAATACAAAGTACTCAATACGGATAAATTATCACTATTACGTCAGAACTCAATTGCTTGTGCTTCGTTGCCTTTGTGCGCGCTGGCTTTTGCTGAAGCTGAACGTTATTTGCCAAAATTTATTGATAAAGTAGATGAAATTCTGGAAGCAAACGGACTTCTACAAACGCCTATCAGCATTCGCATGACGGGCTGTGCCAACGGTTGCGGTCGACCGTTTTTGGCCGAAATTGCTATGGTTGGTCGTGCTCCGGGGCGTTACAATTTGTATCTCGGTGCCAGTTTTACCGGCGACCGACTGAATAAACTCTACAAAGAAATGCTTAACGAAGAGCAAATTTTGAATGAACTTACGCCTTTACTCGAAGATTACGCCAAATCCCGCGAAACTGATGAGCATTTTGGCGATTTCGTTATTCGCAAAGGGTATATAAAAGCTACTACGGCAGGGATAAATTTTCATGAATAACTGCCCCTAACCCCTAAAGGGGAACAAGAAAAGAGAGCCCCTAGCCCCTAAAGGGGAATAAGAAATATTAGTATTGATAATTTTGAACTTATATAGTGATTGATAATAAAAAAATTATATGCAAGATGAAACTAACTTCAAGTCCCCTTTAGGGGATTTAGGGGCAATACAATCCGAAACTAACCTCAGCTCCCCTTTAGGGGTTGGGGGCAGACGCGAAGATCTACAATTTCTACCTATTTCCATTAACGTTACCAACAAAAAAATACTGTTGGTTGGTGGCGGCAAAGTGGCTACTCACAAAGGCACCATTATGGCACGCTTTGTTCAAAACGTAACGGTTATTTCGCCCGAATTTACGGATGAAATAAAGCAGTTGCCATTTACTTTTATTCAAAAAGAATACGAAAAAGGCGATTTAGAAGGATACTTTTTGGTTTATGTCGTTACAGGAAATCATGAGTTGAATGCACAGATTAAGGCCGATGCCGAGGTGTTGGGCATTCTCACAAGCGTGTGCGATGCGCCACTTTTGTGCGATTTCGTATCGCCCGCCATTCACAAAGAAGACAATGTGACCATTTCGGTCGGCACCAATGCCCGCGATGCTTATCAAGCTGTTTACATTCGAAATCAAATAACAGAATTAGTAAATAATGGTACACTACATATCCAAAAGCCAGACTAATAGCTCATTGGCTGATCGTGAGAGATTTTTTAACGAACTTCGCTTGCCTGAAAATACGCCTCATGTGCTGTTGCAAACCTGCGACCGCATCGAATTGTATTGGGGCGATGGCGCTGTTTCTGAGCAAATAGCACATCACCTTTTTAGCGTAGTTTCTGGTTTGGACTCTTCGCTGGTGGGTGAGTGTGCTATTCAGGGTCAGGTGAAAAATTGCTATCAGGATGCAGCGGCAAAACACAAATTGTCGGGCTCTCTTCATAAACTATTTCAAACTGCGTTAAGCGTTGGCAAACGGGTGCGTACTGAATCAGCTATTTCGCAGGGTGCTATTTCGCACAGTCAGGCCGTGATTGAATGCCTGATTCAGGAACAAATACCCTTGAAAAATGCACTTATTACTATGTTGGGCATCAATAAACTGAACGAAGACATTATCAAATTCCTTCAGGCAAAAGGTGCAATGTCCATTTTTCTGGGCAATCGTTATTTCGAAAAAGCAGAGGATATGGCAGCAAAATACGAATGCAAAGCGTTCCGTTTCGACGAAATGAAATCGTTTATGGAATACACCGATGTGTTGATTGCAGCCACTTCGGCACCACACGCCATTGTTCGCCCCGAACACATTTCATCCAACCAAAAAATTCTGATTCTTGACTTGGCATTCCCTCGCGATGTAGACGAACAGGTAGGAGAGATGCCCAACGTAACACTATATAACCTTGAAGATATTAAACAACGTGTCGATCAAAACCTCGCCTCACGCCAGCAAAAGATGAAATTAGCGTTGGAAATTATTGACGAAGAAGTAGCGAAATTCACTCAAAATCGAAAATTGAGCGTGAGACATTAAGTAGCAAACCTACCTACCAGAAATCATTTATAACTTTAAAAACAACTTTGGCCTAAACTCTATCCTGAATTTTCATTGTAATTTTATAGCAACAATATTACAATTTCTTTAATTAAATTGCCCTTTGATTTTGGAGTGTAACAAAAAAGCAGTATTTTTGGCCGAATTATCAGAAAACCGATAAAATACGCAACAAATAGAGGAGTTTTTTTTTAATATGAAGAAAGAAAATAAGACAAGCACAATGAAAATGATGAATGGTAACGAAGCAGTTGCCAGAGGTGCCTTTGAAGCAGGCGTGAAAGTTGCTTCCGGTTTTCCGGGTACACCTTCCACCGAAGTAATGGATTATACCCAACAGCGGTACCCGGAAATCTATTGTGAATGGTCAACGAATGAGAAAGTGGGCTTAGAAGTTGCCATTGGCGCTTCGTTTGCAGGTTATCGCAGTCTGGCAGTCATGAAAACAGTGGGTTTGCACGTGGCTGCAGACGCATTGGGTGGAGCTGCCGGCAGTCAGATTAACGGTGGTTTGGTATTGGTAGTTGGCGATGATGTCGGCCGTATTGCGGGTGATGACTATAACGATGTTCGTCATTATGGCAATATGTTTAATATACCGGTGCTGGAGCCAAGTGATAGTCAGGAAGCCAAAGATCTGATGATTAGAGCATTCGAAATCAGCGAAGAATACAGTACGCCGGTTATACTTAAAATTACGTCGGTAATTTGCAAAACTACAAGTGCTGTTGCTATTGATGATAACATAACTTACAAAGTAAATTGCAGACAAAAATATAAGGTTAGTTTCAGCAAGGTTATCATGACAACCATGATGATGAATGCCAAAGGCTCGGAACATCCGAAGTTGACCAAATGTTTTAACGATTTTCCGGCTCACATGAGGCAGCTGGCTGCGGACAGCAACGACTTCGATATTAATAAACTGGAGTTGAATGGTAAAAAAATTGGGGTAATTACAGCAGGCACGCCATATTTCTATACCAAAGAAGTTTTACCCGATGCTTCGATATTAAAGTTGGGTATGGTTATGCCACTACCTGAAAAGTTGATTCGACAATTGGCCGAACACGTAGAGAAACTCTATGTGATTGAAGATGGTCATGATATTATGGAAAAAAATATCAAAGATTTGGGCGTTAAGGTTATTGGAAAAGAATTATTCCCTAAATTCCCCGATATGATGCGTTTTACACCGGATATTATTGAGGAAAAACTTGTTCCGGACGCACCAAAAAGAACACTAATGGAAGGCATTCCTTTTAGATTACCCGTTAGTTGTGCCGGATGCTCTCATCTGTTTATATCACAAATACTCCGAAATCATAAAATAAAAGCGGCTGCCGATGTGACCTGTGGTTTAATCGGGTGTTTTCCGCACATGGAATCGTATTCGTTGCAAAAATGCATGGGGTCGAGCATTGCGCTGGCTCATGGTTACAACGTGGCAACCGATCACAAAGAAAAATTTGTGGGTATGATCGGTGATGGTGGCTTTTGGGCAACCGGAATCAATGGGCTGATGAATCTGATTTTCAATGACAGTCAGTCAACTACGATTATTGTTGACAATAGCTGTTTGGCGATGACCGGTGGTCAGCATGTAGCCTCCAGCGAGTTTGGTTTTAATTACAAACCGGAAAATAAACTGGAAATCGCCAAAGTTTGCGAAGCCATTGGTGTAAAAGATATTGTAACCGTAGATGCCTACGAATTTGAAAACCTCGAAAAAGCTATTCTGAATGCGGTAAAATCAGAGACAAATTCGGTAGTTATTGTACAAAAACCGTGTGTAACCAAATTTAAGCTGCCTAAAGGTGACGCTTATTCTATTGACCAGGAGCTTTGTACGCAATGCCGGAAGTGTATCAATATCGGATGTTTAGCGATAGAGAGTAAAAAAGGTACCGACGGTAAAGTGGAAATAGTTATTAACGAGGATCTTTGTGTAGGCTGTGGATTATGTTCTACGGCATGTAAGTTTGACGCCATAAATTCATAAAAATGCAGGATACAGGAAAAAATATTATCATAGCTGGTGTAGGAGGACAAGGAATTCTCCTTTTCAGCAATCTATTAAGCAAGTATTACATGAAACTTGGTTATGAGTTAAAAATATCAGACGTAATTGGATTAGGACAACGTGGTGGTGGTGTTGAGAGCCATTTCCGGTATTCAACTAAGCCGGTGTTATCTCCATTTATCAAAGCCGGTGATGTGGATTATTTGTTGTCTTTCGAGCAAACCGAAACACTCCGCTATTTACATTGCCTGAAAGAGGATGGCATTGTTTTCTCAAGCACTTTTGAATTAACCACTTCCAGCGTCAACACCCGACTGGAAAAAGATATGCCTGAATCTAAAACAGAGCTCATAAAGCAATCGGGAAAGAAGACATTTATTATTGATCCCGAAGAGAACAAAAGCCCGGATTTTGATATCAGCAAAATGATGAATATTGTTATGCTTGCTATCTATGCTGAGTTCAGAGGCTATTCGCATGAGGAAATGATGCAGATTGTACGCGAAAGCGTTCCCGAAAAGTTTGTTGCAGGAAACTTAAAAGCGTACGAAAAGGGAATATCAATTGCCCGGGCTGAACTTACAGATATTTGAGATTTATATTAGTAAGAATAGAACGCTGATTTACGCTGTCTACAATAAATAGCTATCGGGATAGCGGATAAAAAACGGATAAGAAAAAATGCAAGTTGTACATCCCGAGTTAACAGGGCATTTTTGATTTTTCTTTAAAATCATTAGACGAAGTCAATTTAAAATCCTTATTTTAATCCGTTATTGAATATGAAAATCCTTGTAAATCAGCGTTCTATTCTCTTTCTCTCCTGTTTTAATTGACAATTGCAAAAAAATAAAAACAAACTATCAACCGGTTCATAGTATAGAGCCTGATTATTTAATCAAAAGGGAAACAAAATGGACTTACCTGAAGGTGTAATACTGCTGGATAGTTTGGGTGATTTGCAACCCGACAATACAAGTCCGATTCTCGTGTGTGCATCGCATTGCGGTGACAATGGGACTTTTGCCCGAAAGCTAAAAAAATGCCGGGTTAAAGCGGTTTTCCTCAACAATGCAGGTGTTGGGAAAAATCTGGCAGGGATCAGTGGTCTCTTGTACTATGAGGCTGAGAATATTCTGGCCTGTGCTGTTGATCACTTCAGTGCTGAAATAGGTGTTGCTCAAGATACCTGGGAGAATGGAATTATAAGTCACACCAATTCATTAGCCG
>JAKLIM010000138.1 GCA_022709605.1 Bacteroidota bacterium
GCAAAAGTGCCGGCAGAGCGAACCATAGCAGCTCCTTGTCCGGGACGTAATTCAACATTGTGAACAATAGTACCCAATGGAATATTTTGCAAAGGCAATGTATTTCCTACTTCCGGTGCAGCAGTTTCTCCTGAAAGAATAACCTGACCCACCTTCAATCCGTTTGGTGCAAGAATGTATCTTTTTTCCCCATCAGCATAAAACAACAAAGCAATACGTGCCGAACGATTCGGATCGTATTCGATGGTTTTAACTGTAGCGGGAACACCGTCTTTGTTACGTTTAAAGTCAATTACTCTATATTTCTTCTTGTGACCGCCACCAAGGTAGCGCATGGTCATTTTACCATCATGGTTACGACCGCCGGATTTTCCTCCGCCTGATCCTGTTACAAGAGATTTTTCTGGTGCACTCGCAGTAATTGTGTCGAATGTGCCAATAATCTTGTGTCTCTGCCCCGGTGTCGTGGGCAATAATTTACGTACAGCCATTTATTTATTTACTATTTTAATATTTACAATTTACTATTTATACTCATTACTAAATTGTAATTCGTAAATTGTAAATCATTTTTAGATGTTGCTAAAAAAATCAATTTGTTCACCTTCTTTTACTGTAACGATAGCTTTTTTATAAGCTGAAGCTTTTCCGCTGATTACGCCGCTTTTTGTAAAACGACTCTTCAGTTTTGGTGCTACGATTAATGTATTTACATCGGTTACAGTTACATTGTACATTGCTTCAACAGCTATCTTGATTTGAATCTTGTTAGCGTCTTTTTGTACTCTAAAGCCATAGCGGTTCAGTTTTTCGCCCAGCTTTGTCATTTTCTCTGTAACGATTGGTTTTATTATAATTGCCATTTCTGTCCTCCTTATGCTTTAAAAATTTGTTCAACTGCAGCAACTGCATCTACTGTAAATACAAGAGTTTTCGCATTAAGCACTATGTAAGTGTTTAATTCCGAAACTGTTACGACATTTACCTTGGGTAAATTACGAGCCGACAAATATACGTTTTTATTTGCATCTGCTAAAATAATTAACGGTTTTTTATCAGCAACTTGTAAACTTTTTGTCATAGCTACGAAATCTTTTGTTTTCGGAGCATCGAAGTTTAGCATATCAACCACGGTAATAAGCTCATTTTTAGCTTTATACGACAGTGCAGATTTACGTGCAAGTTGTTTTACCTTTTTATTTAGTTTGAAGTTATAGTCGCGTGGTGTTGGACCAAACATACGACCTCCGCCTACGCGAACACCTGATTTGATATCACCGGGGCGAGCTCCACCTCCACCTTTTTGTTTTCCTAATTTGCGGGTACTGCCTGACAATTGGCTACGGCCTTTTGACGAGTGTGTTCCCTGACGTTGGTTGGCCAAATATTGTTTCACATCTAAATAAATAGCATGGTCGTTTGGCTCAATACCGAAAATTGCATCACTCAGTGATACTTTATTTCCTGTGTCTTCTCCTTTAATATTTTTTACGCTTAGTTCCATGATTATTTATTAATGATTACGATTGAACCTTTAGCACCCGGAACTGAACCTTTAATTAATATAAGGTTGTGTTCAGGAATCACTTTTAAAATCTGTAGGTTTTGAACAGTTATCTGATCACCACCTGTACGTCCACCCATGCGCATTCCTTTAAAAACGCGTGAAGGATATGAAGAAGCTCCTAACGAACCCGGTGCACGTAAACGATTGTGCTGACCGTGTGTAGCCTGACCTACCCCACCAAATCCATGGCGTTTTACAACTCCCTGGAATCCTTTTCCTTTTGAAGTACCAACTACATCAACAAATGTATTGTCTTCAAACATTTCAACGGTGATTGCATCACCCAATTTGAATTCAGTTTCGAATCCTTTGAACTCAACCAAGTGTCTCTGAGGTGCTACTCCTGCTGCTTTGAAAATTCCGGCTTCAGCTTTGTTCGTGTGTTTTTCAGTTTTTGTCTGAAAACCAACCTGAACAGCTTCGTAACCATCAGTTTCTACAGTTTTAATTTGAGTAACAACACAAGGACCTGCTTCGATAACAGTGCACGGTACATTTTTACCGTCGGCACTGAAAACGGATGTCATTCCGATTTTTTTTCCTAATAATCCTGGCATTTCAATTGTTGTTAAGACCCCTAACCCCATCCCGATAGCTATCGGGAGGGGGAACGGTCGTGTTTAATTTTTGATATTTATTTTAGTTTATTTCCATCCCTTTATAGGAGTGAATTACACTTTAATTTCTACTTCAACGCCGCTTGGCAATTCAAGTTTCATTAACGCATCAACGGTTTTAGCAGTTGAACTGTAAATGTCGATCAAACGTTTATATGAACAAAGTTCGAATTGTTCGCGCGATTTTTTGTTTACGAATGTCGAACGGTTTACAGTAAAAATACGTTTGTGTGTTGGAAGTGGAATAGGACCACTTACTACAGCTCCTGTAGCTTTCACTGTTTTAACGATTTTCTCAGCTGATTTATCAACCAGATTGTGATCGTAAGACTTTAATTTAATACGAATTTTTTGACTCATGTCGTTTATTTAATTAATTATTTTGTTTGTTGGCCGGATAAGAGTCATTCACTATCCGGTTTTATATTTAGTCAACAGACACCGGTCGTTATTCGAACGTTGTCTGTTGTCTTTTTTTTTATAAAAGTTCTACTTTACCTTTAGCATCAGTTACAACCTGTTTAGCAATTGAACTCGAAACTTCTGCATAATGATCGAATTCCATGGTTGAAGTTGCACGACCCGAAGATATTGTACGTAAAGCAGTTACATAACCAAAGGTTTCAGCCAATGGCACTTTTGCTTTTACAATTCTTGCACCTGTACGACTCGATTCCATTCCTTCTACCTGTCCGCGACGTTTGTTCAAGTCACCAATTACATCACCCATACTTTCTTCAGGAGTAACTACTTCCATTTTCATGATAGGTTCCAACAGTACCGGTTTTGCTTTGGCACACGCATTTTTATAGGCAATCTGAGCACAAATTTCGAACGATAACTGATCTGAATCGACAGCATGGAATGATCCATCAAGTACGGTTACTTTCAAATTATCAAGCGGGAAACCTGCTAATACACCATTTTTCATTGCAAGTGTAAAACCTTTCTGGATTGAAGGAATAAATTCTTTAGGAATATTACCCCCTTTAACCATATCGATAAACTGAAGATTTCCTTCAAATTCTTTATCTTTAGGCTCAACTTTTACAATCATATCAGCAAACTTACCACGACCACCCGATTGTTTTTTATACACTTCGCGCAATTGAACCGCTTGTGTAATAGCTTCTTTGTACGAAACCTGAGGGCGACCCTGATTACATTCCACTTTAAACTCACGTTTCAAACGGTCGATAATAATTTCGAGGTGAAGTTCACCCATACCGCTGATAATGGTTTGACCCGATTGTTCTTCGGTATGTACAGTAAATGTTGGATCTTCTTCAGCTAATTTAGCCAAACCCATACCCAATTTATCCAAATCCTTTTGAGTTTTAGGCTCAATTGAGATACCAATTACAGGTATAGGGAAATCCATCGATTCTAAAGTAATCGGATGGGCTTCATCGCACAATGTATCACCAGTACGAATATCTTTAAAACCAACTCCTGCACCTATATCGCCGGCAGAAATTAATTCAACCGGATTTTGTTTATTTGAGTGCATTTGGAAAATGCGTGAAATACGTTCTTTCTTTTCAGAGCGTGTATTATAAACATACGAACCTGCAGGAAGTTGACCTGAGTAAACTCTAAAGAAACACAAACGTCCTACGTAAGGGTCAGTTGCAATCTTAAATGCCAAAGCGCACAATGGTTCTTTTGCATCGGGATGACGAACAACTTGTTTTTCAGGATCACGCGGATCGAAACCAATAGTTTCGGGAGTGTCCATTGGACTTGGAAGGTAAGCACATACAGCATCAAGCATGGTTTGTACACCTTTATTTTTGAAAGCCGAACCACAAATCATTGGATTAATTTCCATTGAAAGTGTAGCTTTACGGATAGCTACTTTAATTTCGTCAACCGTAATAGTTGAAGGATCATCAAAGTATTTTTCCATCAACACATCATCGTATTCAGCAACAACTTCGAGCATTTTATCTCTCCATTCTTTTGCTTCTTCCAATAAATCGGCTGGAATTTCTTCAATTGAATATTCAGCGCCCATTGTTTCATCGTGCCAGAAAATTGCTTTCATTTGCACAAGATCAATCACACCTTTGAATTTTTCTTCAGCACCGATAGGAATTTGAATAGGACATGGTTTTGCACCAAGTACATCTTTTATCTGACGAATCACTTCGTAAAAATCTGCTCCAGAACGGTCCATTTTATTCACGAAACCGAGACGGGGAACATTGTATTTGTCTGCCTGACGCCAAACTGTTTCGGATTGAGGTTCAACACCACCAACCGCACAAAAAGTTGCAACAGCACCATCGAGAATACGAAGTGAACGCTCCACTTCGACGGTAAAATCAACGTGTCCCGGAGTATCAATCAGGTTAATTTTATATTTTTCACCCAGATAATCCCACGAGGTAGTAGTTGCAGCCGAGGTAATGGTAATTCCACGTTCCTGTTCCTGTTCCATCCAGTCCATAGTAGCAGCACCATCATGCACCTCACCAATTTTGTGAGTTAAACCAGTATAAAACAAGATACGTTCAGACGTAGTTGTTTTACCGGCGTCGATATGCGCCATGATACCGATATTTCTGTTATAACTTAAATCTCCTTTAGCCATTTTTTAACTATATTTTCTTTGTATAAAATGATAAATGATTCAACATTTAAAATCTGAAGTGTGCAAATGCACGGTTAGCTTCAGCCATACGGTGCATGTCTTCCTTGCGTTTGAAGGCACCACCCTGGTTGTTGAATGCATCAACGATTTCGGCAGCCAATTTATCAGCCATCGAACGTCCTCCACGTTTACGGGAGTATAATATAAGATTTTTCATTGAAATTGATTCCTTCCTGTCAGGACGGATTTCTGTTGGAACCTGGAATGTTGCACCACCCACACGACGCGATTTTACTTCAACCAGTGGAGTGATATTTTCGAGGGCTTTTTTCCAGACTTCGAGTGGAGATTTTTCTTCGTTCGGAAGTTTGTTTTTTACAACTTCGAGAGAAGAGTAGAAAATGTCGAAAGCAGTTGATTTTTTGCCATCGTACATTAAGTGGTTTACAAATTTTGTAACCATCGACTCATTGAAAACAGGATCTGGTAAGATCAACCGTTTTTTTGGTTTCGATTTTCTCATTTTTTAATAAAATTTCCGTTTTTGTTTTTGTTGGTTGCTTTAGTTTTGCTTCAACAGTTCCTCTGAACTATTTACTCAACCTGTCATCTGCTACCTTTTTAAAACTCAAACAAGTGTTAAAACTTGAATTTGTTAATTTCTTTTTTTAGAAAATTGAAGTCAGTTCTTTCTTTATAAACTTTTCGAACTGTCTTTCAGAACTTACTTCTTTTTACCGCCTTTAACGGGTGCTCCTTTAGCTACTGCTCCTGCTTTAGGACGTTTAGCTCCATATTTGGAACGACGTTGTGTACGACCGTTTACTCCAGCTGTATCTAGCGTTCCACGAACCACGTGATAACGTACCCCCGGAAGATCTTTTACACGACCACCACGTACCATTACGATAGAGTGTTCCTGCAAATTGTGTCCTTCACCCGGAATGTATGCATTCACTTCTTTTTGGTTAGTTAAACGTACACGGGCAACTTTACGCATAGCCGAGTTCGGTTTTTTAGGAGTGGTAGTGTACACACGCACACAAACGCCACGACGCTGTGGACATGAATCCAATGCAGGCGATTTGCTTTTGTCGATGAGTTCTGCTCTTCCTTTTCTAACTAATTGTTGAATTGTAGGCATCTTACTTTGTTTTTATTACTTTAACTACTTAATTATGTGACAAGATGGTTTTTCTCCAAATTGGGTTGCAAAGATAGACATAATTTTTAAAAAGACAATGCCTTGCGTGAATATTTTTTTTAAGATTGAAAATGAGGGAATTGGAATTGGCTTTTCTTGATTTCTGAACCAATTACTAATGAGATTTAAGAAAAGAAGAAGAAAAATTTGATAATCAAGCCTCACCTTCAACCCGAGAACTGGTAAATTTTATCTGAAAAATTAAACTAAAGTAATCGGGGTTACTCAACAAATTGGGTTAGTATATTGGTTTGCAATTTGCTTTCAATAAAATATGTTATGCCTGTCCGATAATAAATATTGTTTCATTCATATCTTATTCTTACATTTGCATTTGATAATTTTAAAATGTAATCAATATATTATGAACCAAAAAGACCAAATTATAGATCAAATTGTAAGTGTGGTAAATAA
Source organism: Bacteroidota bacterium (assembly GCA_022709605.1). GTDB lineage: Bacteria > Bacteroidota > Bacteroidia > Bacteroidales > Paludibacteraceae > Paludibacter. The sequence goes on from JAKLIM010000138.1 coordinate 6,399, forward strand.
AACTGCACCACACTCGCAAGTGTTTTTGTACGGTTCAAGAGCCAGAGGAAATGCATGTAAATCATCAGATTGGGATGTACTTATTTTAATGAATAAAAATAAAGTAACATTTAGTGATGAAACAAACTTTATGGACGCATTTTATGAGTTGGAATTAGAAACCGGTGAGGTTCTATCTCCCCTCATTTATTCAAAAAATGAATGGAAAAAGAAATATTCTAAAACACTTTTATTCGAGAATATTAAACGCGATGGAATACAAATTCTATAAATATTGTTGAAAATGAAAGGTTTAAAAAACGATTTAATAAATTACAGACTTGTCAGAGCGAAATAAAGTCTCAATGATGCACAACTTTTAGCAGATAATGGCAGGTGGAATTCGAGTATTAACCGACTATATTACTCAGCCTACTATGCTGTAATGGCTTTGTTATTAAATTCAGACTTAAAACCAACAACTCACTCCGGTGCTAAATCAAACTTCTCTGAACATTTTATTTTAACAAATATAATTCCAAAGGAATTTGGGAAAATTTACTCGCAACTTTTTACATGGCGACAAAAAGGAGATTACGACGATTTGTATGATTTTGATAGTGAAAAGGTTATGCCTTATTTCGAACCTATTATTCAACTAATAGCTTTAATTGAAAAATTACTTGAAAAGTAATTGATATATTTACTTGAAACAATCCACAAAAATCTGACTGCCATAAAACTATCGTTTACCAACATGCCAAAACCGATTGCTTTCCTGACCGTCTGTAATATGAAAATTATAGTTTCGTAAAATTAAACACTAAGAAGGCGAAGTCAATAAGACGCTAAGTTTAATTCAATTTGCATCTTTGCTACTACGGCCTTGCGGGACAAGTTTAGGTACTTTGCGCGGGTCTTAAGGCGGGCATGTTCAATAAATTTGATTATTGCTAATACGACACATAATTATTCCAACTACTTAGATGTTTATTTCTTAAAAAAATAACCGAACCTGTCACACCTCATTTTTCTTCACTTTAACAAATGAAGTAAAGACACCCATAAAACATAATACTGTAAATATCGCAAATACTATTTTTGTACTGGTTATAAATTGAGGAATATTGGCAGTACTAATTTGTGAATCACCCAAAAACAAATGAAGGGTTAATGATGCAATGGCCATGCTGAACATCATGCCGGTGCTGCGCATGGTTCCTAAAATTGCGGAGGCTGTTCCATATACTTTTTTATCGACCGAACCCATAATGACATTGGTGTTGGGCGACGAAAACATGCCGAAACCGATACCCAAAACAATTAAACTGATTAAAATATATACTATGGTAGTGTCCGAGCTTATAAAACTCAGAATCAACAACCCGAATGCACTTATTCCCATACCAATTGCCGCCAAAACCCGAGGATTCTTTTTGTCGGACAGTCGCCCCGAAAAGGATGCAACTATTGCCATCAACAGTGGTTGCGCTACGAGTACCATGCCGGCTTCACGGGCTTCCATACCTTTTACATATTGCAGATATAAACTCAACATAAATGACATGGCAAATGTGGCAGCATAATTTATCAATGCCGATAAATTAGAAAGGGCAAAAACCCTGTTTTCGGTAAATAACCGGATATTTAAAACGGGGAATTGTGTTTTCAATTCTACTTTTGCAAAAACAAACAATCCGGCAAATCCGGCCAAGGTCATTATAATAGCAAGCTGATCAGGCAGTTTGGATAAACCGTACATAAGCAGCGAGATCGAAATCATATACAGTATTGCACCTTTAAAGTCAAATTTTTCTACAACCCTCTCCGACCATTCCCGGTTAAGTTTCCATATAATCAGTATTGCAATCAGCGTACTGGCCGTAGCATTGATAAAAAACAAACCCCTCCAGCTTAAAGCATCAGTAATCAAACCACCAAGCATTGGGGCTAATGATGATCCGATATAAACCGAAGAAACATTCAGTCCGATGACTTTTCCTCTTTTTTCGGGTGGAAAAGCTGAGATTACAATGGCCATAATTGTTCCTGTCATCATGGCTGCACCTATTCCCTGCATAAACCGCATAATAATTAGCACGGTTGAGTTGGGAACAAAAGCGCATAAAAAGGTGGAAATGGCAAAGAAAATGGTTCCGTATAAAAACATTTTCGTTCGGCCCCAGGTATCACCCAACTTTCCAAAAGGGACCAGAAATATGACTGATGCCAACAAATAGGACATTGAAACCCAACTCAACCCAACTGCCGACATGGAAAAATCAGTACCAATCTTTTTTAAAGCAATATTTACAGCGGCCCCCATAAAAGGATTGAAAAAATGAGTTGCCATAGTAGCAACCAACAGTAAAGTTTTATTTGGACCTTTATCGGTATCCGGGTTCGATATCATAATAATATTAAGATCAAAGAGTAAAGAT
>JAKLIM010000139.1 GCA_022709605.1 Bacteroidota bacterium
AACGGACAATGATAAGTGATTTTTTCTAAATATATTTTTAAATGCTTCATCTCTGATTTTTCTATTCAGGTGCTTGTTTTTCTCATTGGTCAGTTTTTATTTTTTACAAATAAAGGCTGACCTTACTTTTGTTTTTGTAAATCAATAAAAAAGAAATTTTATGAAACCAAAAGGTGTAGTTTTAATAATTATTGCATTCTTTGCATTAAGTGTTTTTGCCCAAAACAAAGGTCAAACCATTCGAGGCACAGTTGTCGATGCTTTTACAGGTAGTCCGGTGATTGGTGTCAACGTGGTAATTTCGGAAACAAATCCGCTAATTGGTGCTTCAACCGATGTAAATGGCGAATTTGAAATTAATAACATCCAACCCGGACGTTGGTCGTTTGTTGCTTCCATTCTTGGTTATAAGCCACAATCTTTTTCTAATGTAATGGTTATTTCGGGAAAAGAAACCACATTGAATTTTAAATTGGAAGAAAAAGTTACTACGCTAAACGATGTAGTGGTGAAGGCAACCCACTCGAAAGTAAAACCCATCAATGAGATGGCTCTGATTAGTACCCGCTCGTTTAGTGTGGAAGAAACCGAACGTTTTGCCGGCAGTTTAGGCGATCCTGCTCGTATGGTTGCCAACTTTGCAGGCGTGGTGGTGGGAAACGATGCCCGTAACGACATTGTAATTCGTGGAAACTCACCTATGGGTTTACTATGGCGCATCGAAGGTGTGGACGTTCCCAACCCGAATCACTTTGGTTCTCAGGGATCTACCGGTGGACCTGTAAGTATGCTTAATAATAATTTGTTAGCCAATTCCGATTTTATGACCAGTGCATTTCCGGCTGAATATGGAAATGCCATGTCGGGTGTTTTCGACCTGAATTTACGAAACGGCAACAAGGAAAAATTTGAATTTACGGGTCAGGTTGGTTTTAATGGTTTCGAAGCGGCTATCGAAGGGCCCATCAAATCAGGAAAATTTATCAGAAACGGTTCATTTATTGTGGATTATCGTTATTCTACTATGGATTTGGTAAGCAAAATGGGCATGGATATGGGAACCGGAACAGCCATTCCCGAGTATCAGGATTTGTCGGTTATTGTGGATTTACCAACCAGCAAAATCGGTCGGTTTAAATTTGTAGGCCTGTTTGGTAAAAGCTTTATCAGCATGGGACGCAATTTCAATATCGACGAAACTACTTCGCACAATCAGATTGGTTACGCCACCGATTTTGGTGCCGGACTAAATGTGGCACTTCTGACACACACGCTGATGTTGGGCGAAAATACCAAACTTAAAACCTCAATCTCGTATCAGAACTCCAGTTCAACAACCCAAAACGACACCATTGATTATGTAAACAAAAACTTTTTTGAGAACTATGCAGGAAAGTTGAACGAAGATAAAATGACCGCTTCCATACAGTTGAAACACAAGTTTAGTGCCCGTAACAATATGACGGTTGGTTTTTCGGTCAATCGGTTTATAACTACTTTCAACGATTCGGCATGGGTAAAAGCCTGGTCGAAAAGAGTTACGCTCACCGATGTCGACAACGAACCTTCCACTTTGTACAAGGCCTATGTAAACTGGCAACACAAATTTTCCGATGTGCTTACGATGAATTCAGGATTGCATTATCAAATTTACGATTTGAATAACGAAAGCGCTTTGGAGCCACGCCTTGGATTGCAATGGCAAGCTACCGACAATCAAACATTTAGTATGGGCTATGGTTTACACAGTCAGATTCAGCCACGTACCGTTTATTTCGATAAAGATTACAACGAGTTTACCGGAATTTATACCGAAAACAACCATCATGTAAAATTTACACGTTCCAATCATTTTGTGTTGGGCTATAATTGGAATATTGCTAAAAACTTCCGCATAAAATCCGAAGCCTATTATCAGGGCATTTACAATGCACCGGTTTCCAAAGTTGATGGTAGTTTTTCGATGCTTAATGCCGGCAGCGGTTATTTTATTGCCGAACCCGACAGTCTTTTAAATACAGGCACAGGTCGTAATTATGGTGTGGAACTAACCATCGAAAAATTCCTGAGCGATGGCTATTATGCCCTGATGACAGTTTCGCTGTACGATTCGAAATACAAAGGCTACGACAATGTTTGGCGCAATACGGCTTTCAATTCTAACTTTGCCATTAATTTACTGGCCGGTTACGAAATTAAAATTGGCAAAAAGAATTATTTGACCCTCGATACCCGCACGGTTTGGTCGGGCGGTATGCGTTACATTCCTATCGATTTGGTAGCGTCCATAGCCAGGCAGGAACAGGTTTTCGATAACTCACGCACTTATAATGATAAATACAAAGACTATTTCCGCACCGATTTCCGAATTGGTTTTAAACAAAATTTTGGAAAAGTATCGCAGGAATGGGGCGTGGATTTGCAAAACATTACGGGTCATAAAAACCTGTATTCCGAACAATACAACAATCAATTGAAAGAGATAACAACTATTTATCAGCAAGCATTTATGCCAATGATGCTGTATCGCATTAATTTTTAAATAATTGAATTATATTTGTCGGTAAAAAACAAAACAATAATGATTTTTGATAAAGAAAAATTCGGTTGGTTCTATTCCAAATGGTACATTTTAGCTCTATGGATAGTTAGCATTTCTTTAGTGATCGGAATAATATTCAGCCTCTTCAGCGGGAAAGAAGTAAGTCTAATCAATATTTTGCTACCAACCATTTTAAATACAGCATTTCTTTGGGGTGGTAGTATGACTATTGTCGCTTTTAGCTGGAAAACATTTCCATGGGAGCTTTATCCTGCTAAACACATACTTGTAGAAGCGATTTTGATTATATTGTTGTTACTTGTTTTTATTATTGGTATGGGTTTTCTTTTTTCGTACACTGAAAATATGTGTTTTAAGGATGCATTAAAACAGAACTCTTCGGATATATTATTCACAATATTAATCACTTTTCTGATTGTAACCATTCACGAAGCCATTTTCTTTTATCGCCAGTGGAAACTAAATTTCTCCAAATCGGTTAAACTTGAAAAAGACAACCTCGAAGCACGTTACAATGCACTGAAAGCGCAGGTAAATCCACATTTCCTGTTCAACAGTCTGAATAGTTTAATCAGTTTGCTCGACAACAATCCCAAAGCCGAGAAATATGTACAGGATTTATCGGAATATCTTCGGTATGTGTTACTGAGCAATACAAAAGAAGAAGTGCCGTTAAGCGAAGAAATTGAAAATCTGGAAAAATTCTTCCATTTACAGCAGCTTCGGTTCAACGAAAATCTACATGTAGACATCAATATCCAACCTTCGTCGCTGTCTAAACAGATTCCAACGCTGGCTTTACAAATGTTGGTGGATAATTGCATTAAACACAATGTTATATCTTCGAAATATCCTTTGAATATTTGGATTTTTGATGATCAAAAAACGATTACCGTGAAAAACAATTTTCAGCCCAAACAAAATAAGGAATCTACCGGACAAGGTTTGAAAAACATTGAAGGAAGGTATCGGTTTATAGGTGGTGACTCAATAAAAGTTGAGTCTGACGAAAAATATTTTTCAGTAACAATACCGTTGATAAAATGAAAAAAATAACAATCTTAAATGGCGATATTCATCCCGAAAAAAAAATTTTTTCGGAGTATATACATCAGGTTGAAGAAAAATTAATGTCCGAAAAGCTTGAAGTTCACGTGTTTAATATTAATAGTATGAACTTGTTTTATTGCAAAGGCTGCTGGAGTTGTTGGTGGAAAACTCCCGGGAAATGTGATATTCAGGACGATGGTTCTCAAATTTTTCAATCAGTAATCAACTCCGATTTTATCATTTTTGCATCGCCACTTATTGCCGGATTCACAAGTTCTGCTCTTAAAAAAATTACGGACAGATTTGTTTGCTTGTTGCATCCTTATATCCAAATAAAAAACGGCGAAAATCATCATCAAAAACGATATGAGAAGTACCCCGATTTTGGACTGATTCTCGAACAAGAAGCTGATACTGACGAGGAAGACATTGAAATAGTTAAGAATATTTACGGACGATTGTCATTGAATTTTCACAATAATATGCGCTTTTGCCATTTTACCGAATCAAATAAACCAGAAGAAATTGCACATGAAATTAGCCATTATTAACGGTTCGCCACGGTACAAAAACAGTAATTCTACGCTTTTAATGGATCAATTTTTGAAAGGATTTTCATCTAAATCAGAAATTGCTCAATCCTATTTAGTTGGAACTGAAAACAAGAAAAAAGCGCTTGCCGATTTTGTGGAGTCGGATACTGTGTTGATAATCTTTCCATTATACACCGACTGTAAGCCCGGAATAGTGAAAGAGTTTTTTGAATCTTTGCTTGGCGTTGAAAATTCCGTACAAAAAAGAGTTGGATTTATTGTACAATCAGGTTTTCCGGAATCCATACATTCGGAAGCTCTAGAACGTTATTTGCAGAAGTTGACCAAAAGACTCGGACACATTTATTTGGGCACAGTAATAAAAGGTGGGGTAGAAGGTATCAAAATTATGCCTCCCGGAATGACAAAAAAGCTTTTCGGACAATTTGAAAAACTTGGAAGTTATTTTGCTGAATTTCAGAATTTTGATCCGAAAATTATGAAACAACTTCGTACGCCATACAAATTAAGTGCTTCAAGAATTTTTTTCTTCAATCTCATAAGCAAAACCGGCCTCACAAATTTTTATTGGGATATGAACCTCAAAAAAAATAATGCTTTTGAACAGCGTTTTGATAAACCTTTTTCAGTATAAAATTATAGAAATGAACACAAAAAACCTACAACAAATAATTGATAAAACGGTTGATAACAAGTCAGTTTTTGGTGCAATATTAACCATTGAAAAAGGCAACGAACGCTGGACTGGTTCGGCTGGTAATTTAACCAACGATCAACCTTATTTTATTGCCAATACTACTAAACTTTACATTACAGCGCTAATTCTGAATCTGCGAACCAAAGGAAAATTGTCGCTCGACGATAAAATATCGAAATATTTATCGCCTGAAATAATGCACAAATTGCATTATTTTAAAAATGTTGATTATTCTGAAAGTCTAACTATCAGCAATTTATTGGCTCACACTTCCGGTTTGCCCGATTATTTCGAAGATAAAGGTGCGGATGGAAAAAGCCTTTTGCAACAATTGCAGGAAGGAACCGACCAAAGCTGGACTTTTGAACAAACGGTGGAAATGTCGAAAAAAATGACTCCGAAATTTGCACCTAATACCAAAGGAAAGGCACATTATTCGGATACGAATTTTCAATTATTGGGTAAAATTATTGAAAGTATCCACGGGAAAAATATTGGTGTCGTGATGCATGAAGCTATTTTTCAGCCCCTTGCATTGATGCAAACTTATCTGTATTCGAGTTCTGATGATAAAACACCGGCTTTAATGTACTTCAAAAATAAACCCCTGGATATTTGCAAAGCCATGACTTCATTTGGTGCTGATGGTGGAATTGTATCGACTTCGGAAGAAACAATGGTTTTTCTGAAAGCATTTTTCAACGGGCATTTTTTCCCCGAAAGTGACTTGTCGGAACTTTACAAATGGAATCGCGTGATGTTTCCGCTGGAATATGGCGTGGGTATTATGAAGTTTCAGCTTCCGGCCATATTCACCATGTTCCGAAAAATGCCCGTTTTTGTTGGTCACTCAGGTTTGTCGGGTGCTTTTGCTTATTATGTCCCCGAAAAGGATGTGTATTTGGCTGGAACTGTAAATCAAATCAATAATCCGGGAACTTCGTATAAAATGCTGATAAAGATTGTAAATAGTTTTAAATAAGCCTATTGTGGGAATATTATGATTAAAGTACTAATTATCGAAGACGAGCAACCTGCCGCCAAACGACTGGAAAGAATGTTGCTCGATATTTCTAGCGATTTTGAAATCATTGAACGTTGCGACAGCATTGAATCGAGTGTTCAGTATCTCAAAACAGGGATTATGCCCGATTTGGTTCTGCTCGACATTCAGTTGGGTGATGGACTGAGTTTCGAAATTTTCAAACAAGTGGAAATTTCATGTCCGGTTATTTTCACCACTGCTTTCGACGAATTTGCGATTAAAGCTTTTGAATTAAACAGCATCGATTATTTGCTTAAACCAATTAATCACGACAAGTTAGAAAAAAGCATAGCCAAATTCAGAAAAATCAATCAACAAACGGTTCAGAACGATTGGAAAGTGCTGACTTCGCTCCTCGAGAAAGAAAAGCGGGAATACAAACAACGTTTTTTGGTGAATGTAGGCGAACATTTACATTCAGTACAAACTCAGGACATTGCGTATTTTTATTCCATCGAAAAGTCAAGCTTTTTGGTTGCAAAAAACGGGAAAAGTTACGCCCTCGATTTGTCGCTCGATAAGTTGGAAACCGTACTTTCACCAACCGATTTTTTTAGAATAAGTCGGCAATATTTAATAGCATTCAGTGCCATTAAAAAAATTTCTATTCTATCGAAAAGCCGTATAAAATTACTGCTCGAACCAGCTCCAACGAATGAAATACTTGTAAGCACAGCTCGTACACACGATTTTAGAGAGTGGTTGGACCGGTGATAATGCAAAATTGTAACCACATTAATGAATAGTTTAATGCTCTCAACTATATCTTTAAAAAGGAATTTTAGTACAATCCGATTGCTGGAATTATCGTAATTTTTAATTCAGCCGAAATCAAACTCAACTTCCATTTTAAGTCATTTAAACTCCCAAAAAAGCAATTCGCGATGAATTATTTGTGAGAAAACTTCAACAATATTATTTTTGTTAAATGAAAATGGAATCAAAATCGGACTTAATTCTAAAGCTCTTAAGTTGTAATTTAAAATTTTTATTCATTTTCAAAAAATTAAATATTTTCAAAAAATCTGATATTGCAATGAAACACTTTCACACTTTCACGGTAATGTTACTTTTATGCTTATTGTCGCCTTCATGTGCACAAAAGCAGAATTTCGACGAATACAAAGCAACTTTCGGACAGGAATTTCGAAAGGAGCTGAAAGACAAGCATGTATCTAATACGTCGTATGCGGTTTTCAGTAAGGATAGCGTCATTTTTCAGGATAACTTCAGTACTACCAATGCTAAAACAAATGCCGACACCCCATTTCTGATTGGTTCAGTTACCAAAGTTTTTACAGCTGTAGCCATCATGCAACTCTACGAACAGGGTAAAATTGACATCGATAAACCGGTTTCAGATTACGTACCTGATTTCAATATCAAACAGCGATTTCCAGCTTCTGCACCCATTACTATTCGTTCGGTGCTTACACATCATGCCGGAATTCCAGCCGATTCTTATCTGCATAAATTCAGTAAAAAATCGCACGATTTTAACGAAATACTTCCTTATTTAAATTCGCAATACACTTGTTATCCGGTAGGCAAAATCCGTGCATATTCCAACCTGGGATATGCTCTGCTCGGCATTTTAGTAGAACAGGTAAGCGGGATGAAATATGAAGATTATATGGTGAAAAATATTTTTGAGCCATTGAAAATGAAATCTTCAGGATTATATGTCGATTACAAAGCTCAGAAAAATATTGCACTTTCGTACGATAATAATGGAGCCCAAAAAACAGAATATCCGCTGCTCGACAAACCTGCCGGAGCAATTTTTTCAACAGCGAACGATATGATGAAATTTTGTCGTTCTTTTATTGATGGAAAACAAAAATTGCTAAAATCAGGCACAATTGATCAGATGTTTCAACTCCAAAACCGTGAAAATTTACTCGATTTAGACCATCGTTCTGCTATTTGTTTCAATTTCAAGAACAAAGCGTATGAAATTGGGCGTATTTTCGAACACGGTGGAGCAACCATGTATCATCGGGCTCAGATAATTATTGCACCCGATGCCGGACTGGCTGCTGTGATGCTTTCGGATTCGCCAAATGGAAAAGACAATGCATGGAAACTCGATGAACAAATGATGGTGGAATATTGCAGATACAATAATATTTATCCCGGTAAAAATTTCAATTCAGAAAAACTGATGCAATTTACTCCTATCAGCAGCAAAAACTTGAAATCGTACGAAGGTAGTTACGCCATGCCGGGCATGGTTTGCCGATTCGAATGGAAAAATGAGCATCTTTCACCAACCATCAACGACCAGAATTTCTATTTAACACAGCACGACTCCAATTCTTTTATTCCGGCCAAACGATTTATGGGTATCATGTTTAAATCGAAAAAAATGTACTTTTTGCTTGAAGAAATTGAGGGTGAAAAACATTTTATTCAGGCCATGGAGTGGGGCGGTTTATCCATAATTGGCACAAAAACAGTCCCTAAACCTATACCTGATTTATGGAAAAAACGGATAGGTAATTATTCAATTGCAAATGCTGAAATTGATGATGCCGAAACAATTGAAAATATGAATATTTCGATCGAAAATGGTTTTATTGTACTAAAATATGGTTTCAATCCGGAAATGTCATTTGGTCAAAATGCTACTGTTGCACTCGATCTGAAAAACGAGAACGAAGCATTCGTTTTGGGCTACGGTCGCGGCGGTGGCGAGAGTGTGGTGTTTGAAGATACTGGTAAGAATTTCAGGTTTATGGGATTAAAATTTGAAAAGAAATAGCAGGAATTTTACGGCTAAATTTGGTGTTTTATCTATGCTTTTAGAAGAAATTAAATTTCTTTTTATAATAACAGAACCACCCCGAAATTTCGGGGTGGTTCTGTTATTATATTATTATAAAGCATTAAATATAAAATACATA
>JAKLIM010000014.1 GCA_022709605.1 Bacteroidota bacterium
TTTTGGACTTGGTGAAGCGCAAGTTGTTACACAAAAAGACTTGATGGTGCAAATGAATTTGCCGCGTTTTGTTCGCCGGTCGGATAAATTAATTTTAAGTGCCAGTGTTATTAACCTAACTGAAAAGGAATTAAAAGCAAATGTTAGGTTTGAATTGATTGATCCATCCACCGAAAAACCCATTAAATTGAAAGATGCAGCTGCAAAACAAATTGTATTAAAAGCAAATGAAACTAAAGTAGTAGAATGGGCAGTGAGTGAATTTTCAGAGTTGGAATTGGTTATTTGCAAAATGATTGCTGAATCGGGAAGTTTCAGTGATGGCGAACAAAAATATTTGCCTGTGTTGCCCGATAAAGTGTTAGTAACTGAAAGTCTTCCGTTAACCATTCGGGGCAATCAAACCCGCACATTCAACTTCGAAAGTTTGATTAAAAACGGTTCGAAAGTAGATACCAAAAACCTGTCGGTAGAATTTTCATCGAATCCGGCATGGTACGCAGTGCAGGCTTTGCCCACGCTTTCGGCTCCCGAAAATGACAATGCACTGGATTATTTCACAGCTTATTATGCCAATTCGTTGGCAGCATTTATTGCCAATTCCAATCCGAAAATTGCAAAAGTTTTCGATCAATGGAAAAATGCAAAAGGTAGTCGCGATGCATTAATATCGAACTTGCAGAAAAATGCCGAATTGAAAAATATGTTGCTGGAAGAAACGCCCTGGGTTATGGCTGCAAAAGACGAAACAGAACAAAAACGACAAATTGCCTTGCTGTTCGACCTGAACATGCAAAAAAATCAGGCGCAACAATATTTAGATAAACTGATGAAGCTTCAAACACCGAATGGTGGTTTTGCCTGGTTCGAAGGAATGCCCGAAAGTCGGTACATTACGCAGGAAATAATGCTGAATCTTTCGCGCTTGAATCGACTCACCGGTCAACAGAAAGCTGATGAAAAACTTAAGTCGGCGATATCGAAAGCGCTGAACTATTTGGATTTGGAAATTTCACGTGATTTTGCTGAACTCAAAAAGTACAATAAAAATTATGCGAAAGGAAACAGCATAGGTAATATGCAATTGTTCTATTTGCATACACGGTCAGAATATCCCGAAATTCCGGTGCACGAAGCGGCCATCGAAGCTGTGAAATTTTACACCGCTCAATCGGAAAAATACTGGACAAGCTTCACCTTGTACGGAAAAGCCATGATGGCCGTTGTGGCGCATCGAAACGGTAAAGCTCAGATAGCCAACGACATTCTGAAATCGCTGAAAGAAAATGCGTTGAAAACCGATGAATTTGGGATGTATTGGGCAAAAAACACTTCGGGTTATTTCTGGAACGAACGTCCGATTGCTGTGCAAGCCGCAATTATTGAAGCGTATGCAGAAATTTCGAAAAATATTGCCGATATCGATGAAATGAAAATCTGGTTGCTCAAACAAAAACAAACCCAGCGTTGGGATTCGCCTACAGCAACGGTCAATGCCATTTATGCATTGTTGTTGCAGGGAAGCGACTGGTTGGCCAACGAAGGTTCGGTGAAAATTGAACTGGGCAATAAAACGCTTCAACCGACATCCAAAGAAGCCGGAACAGGCTACTTCAAAGAAACCATTCCGGTGGCAAACGTTCGTCCGTCCATGGGAAAAGTGACTGTAACAAAATCGGATAAAGGCATCGGTTGGGGCGCTATGTATTGGCAATATTTTCAGGAACTGGATCAAATTCAGGGACAAAGCGGCGCACTGAAAGTAACTAAAAAGTTATTTGTGAAACAAGGAACAACTATGATTCCGATAGAGCAAACCGAATTGAAAAAAGGCGATAAAATTATTACCCGATTGGTAGTAACAACTGATCGTAACCTCGAATTTGTAGCTTTGAAAGACTTGCGTGCTTCCTGCTTCGAGCCTGTCAATCAGCGTTCCGGCTGCGAGTGGAAAGAAAGTGTTTGCTATTATCAAACCACCAAAGATGCTTCAACGCAGTTCTTTTTCTCTTATTTGCCAAAAGGAACCTATGTTTTCGAATATGAACTCTGGGCCAATAACAGCGGTACATTTACAAGCGGCATTGCTTCAATTCAATGTCAGTACGCCCCTGAATTTGTGAGTCATACGGGTGGAGAGAGAATTAATGTGAAGTAAACCCAGACCTTGCCCCCCAGCCCCCTCCCGAAGCCTCGGGAAGGGGGAGCATGTGGTTCGTCGATTAAGTTTTCCTTGATGAAAAGGGTTTAAGAATTATCTTTAAAAAACTGGTGTCACAATTGGTGTAATTAAATTAGCAAATTATAATTTAAAACTTCGCAGCTTATTCCAATGAAAAGTATTTTTCAACTCTGACAGCGGTTGAAAACCCTGTCAGCAGTTGAAAACCCGGCAGTTCAAATATATTTAAACTACAATTTAAGGCAATTTCTTCGTATATAACCGCCGATTTTATATAAATTCGGCGGTTATATACGACAATTTAATACAAATTCAGAGGTTATATTCGAATAATTTACTATATTTGTGGCTTATTAATTAATAGGATATGATTAAAAGAGCTATATATCAAACAATTAAAGACAATTTATTCAAAGGAAAAGCAATTGTACTTACAGGGGCGCGTCAGGTAGGAAAAACTACTTTACTAAAACAATTATTAATTGAGAATAATTCAGACTCAGTAATGACTTTAAATTGTGATGAACCTGACATATGTCTCATGCTTGAAAATGTTACTTCAAGTGAACTAAAAAATTTAATTGGGAATCATACTTTAGTTTTAATTGATGAAGCTCAAAAAGTCAATAATATAGGTCTGACCCTCAAACTTATTGTTGATAATTTACCTGATATACAAGTTGTTGCAACCGGATCATCAGCATTCGAATTACGAAATATATTAAATGAGCCATTAACCGGTCGCAAATTTGAATATCGTTTATATCCATTTTCAACTGATGAATTAATCAAAAATTCTTCTGCTATTGAGGAGCGAAGGCTGTTGGAACAGCGTCTGATTTTTGGAATGTATCCTGACGTTATCAATCAACCTTCGGATAAAACAAAAATATTAAGAGAACTCACCAATAGTTATTTATTTAAAGATATACTTTCATACAAGGACATTCGTAATCCTGTTAGTTTATCTAAATTGCTAACTATGTTAGCTTTACAGGTAGGAAGTGAAGTCTCGTATAGCGAATTGTCACGTTCGATAGGCATCGACAAAGAAACTGTAGAGAGGTATCTTGATTTATTAGAAAAGGTTTTTGTAGTTTTTCGTCTGAATTCTTTTAGTAGAAATATACGTAATGAATTGAAAAAGAGTAAAAAAGTATATTTTTATGATAATGGAATCCGAAATGCTATCATTAATAATTACCAACCATTAAAACTTCGAAACGATGTTGGTGCTTTGTGGGAAAATTTCGTTATCAGCGAACGTTTAAAAATGATAGATTATAATGAATTATATTCAAACACTTATTTTTGGAGAACCCATTCGCAACAAGAAATTGATTATATAGAGGAAAGAGATGGGATTATTCATACTTTTGAAATAAAATGGAATGAAAATAAAAAATCGACACTTCCTTCAAGTTTTGCTACAACATATCCTGAGCATACTTTTGAAGTGATTACACCTTCAAATTATTTGAATTTCTTAATCTAATATCATTCAGCTTACTTGAAGAAACAATTTCAAAATGTCTTTTAAAGTTGACAGAAATTAATTTTAAGAACTAAATAGCATGTTACAATGAGTGATATTTTACTACTTTTGCAGTCATAAATCAAATAAACACCCTTTCGGGCTCGCGGTTATGGAACTCATTGGTTTTCTTCTTCTTGGCGTTGCAGCCGGTATTTTATCAGGACTGTTTGGCATTGGTGGCGGTATTGTTATGGTTCCTTCGCTGATTGTAATTTTTGGCATGGACATACTCGATGCAAATGCTACTTCGCTGGCTGCCATGTTGTTGCCGGTCGGAATTTTGGGCGTTTGGGCTTATTACAAAGCCGGATTAATCAACATCAAAGATTCACTCTGGATTTCGCTCGGTTTGTTTGTCGGTTCGTTTGCCGGTGGCGAATTTGCCATCAATATAAGCGAAAGTTTGCTGGCCAAGTTGTATGCTGCTATTTTACTGTACATTGCGTTAAGTTATTTCGATATTTTCTCCTATTTTAAAAAGAAAAAAGATCCATCTCTAATTGTAAAACCCGACGTAAAAAAACCGGTGTGGGCATTTATTTTGGTTGGTGTGGGCGCGGGAATTTTTGCCGGACTTTTCGGTAAAGGTGGTGGAATCATCATTGTACCCATGCTTATTGGCATTTTTCATTACGATGCAAAAGCGGCCGCGGCTACTTCGTTGGCTGCATTGCAATTGCCTGTAGGGCTGCCCAGCGTAATTATTTATGCCAACGAAGGCCATTTAAACATATTATATGCTGCTTTTATTGCATTTGGAATTTTGGGTGGAGCGTTGCTGGGTTCAAAATTGGGTGTAAAATTACCGTCAGCTATTTTCAAAAAAACCTACGCCGTATTTTTATTGGCAGTAGCAATATTCATGGTTTATAAGTATTTTTAAAATTTAATTTAGTATTAAATAAGTGTTATTAAAATAATCAGGATTTAAAATAATAAATTTGTCTTTCTAAAAACCAACTATTTTTATTTAGTTTCAGATTTGTTTTTTTAATATTTAAAAAAATAAGAATAATTAAAAAGCAGATAAGTCATTTTGATTTATCTGCTTTTCTATTCAAAGTTGTTGTTTTGCTAATAAAAAATTGAAGATTAATAAGGTCACTTGATTTGGAAAAACGTTTTTCTTATTTTCTCAGTTTCTTATTTTCTTATTTTCAAAAAAAAACAATTAGATACTTATATGTAAATCAGCCTCTTGTGCAGCCTGAACATATTGATAAATGCCCGAAAAACCATCTACTAAATCGTTAAACTGCTCAATGGATTCGCCGCCCCACATTTTACCTGCCAGGCTGCAAATGTAGATTTTTACATCAGCCATTTCTTTCACTTCCCGAAATGCTTCGATCCAGGTTGGCATTTTCAGTTCTTTCATTCGCGTTTTCATTTCGGCCTGTAGATGAGGATATTCCACAAAAGAATCCTCCAGTTCTTCATTGCCTTTCAGAAATGCACGTGCTGCTGTGAGTAACACATAAACTTCAATTTCCATATCATCGGCAGCGCCACCACTCATAATGACACCTGCGCCAACTAATTTATCTATACTTCCGGACGAAAGTCCGACAACCATTTTTGCCATAAATTTTTATTTGATAAATTGTAAATTGTTCCCGAAACTTCGGGATGTGTAAATTGTAAATTGAACTCATCCTCCACAACCACCTGATGATTTTGCAGGAGCCTTGGATTTTACATCCCCTCGTATTGGATTTAACTCCAATAAATCCGGAAATTTTGCTTTTAAGTTATCAATTCCACCTTCCAATACCTTCACATGAGCATATTTGAGTTTTGGCAATACTGTAGCTGCTAAAGTGGATCGGTTGCCGTTACTGCAATAAATAAATATAGTTTTGCGGTGAGCCGGCGCTTTTTCGGCTATTTGAGATTCTAAAAGTCCCCGCGGAATATTGATAGCACCTTTTATGCATGCTGAATCAAATTCATCAGTTTCGCGGCAATCGATCAGGTAAAATTTTTCACCCGAATCAATGGCAGCTTTCAAATTTTCAGCACTAACAAACGTCACTGTCTTTTTTGCTTCGTCCGACATTTCTTTTGCGTTGTTGTACTTTTTAATTTCTTTTCCTGTACAACTCAGCATGAAAATTACTAACAAAATTGACCAAACGAATGGGATTATTTTTTTTTGCATAATAAATATTTATTTGTGTGTCCAGTCTAAATATGCCCCTTCATATACTTTTACATTGGGATAATTCAAAACGGATTTAAGTACAAAATACATAAAACCGGCTGTAATTCCTGTTTTACAATATAAAATAACCTCTTTGTCTTTGGGTACAGAAGCTAATATTTTGGTTAGTTCCGATACTGGCTTTAGTTTTGCAACATTAAGAATCGATTCGCTCGGAATATTTATGGCATTGCCAATGTGTCCGGCATCATATTCTTCTTTTTTTCGTGAATCGACCAAAACGGCTGATGACAATCTTGATTTTACGTACCCTTTATCCACATTAATAGCTGCGTTTACTGCAGGTGTAAATGTAACCGGACTCAGTTTTTTTGGATTTTTTGTAATCGGTTTTCGAGCTGCAAACCATGCATCCATTTGTCCATCAAGAATGCTTACATCTTTGCATCCCATGTATTTAAGTATCCAATACATGCGTCCGGCATTAACTCCGGTTTTGCAATAAACTACAATTTTACTGGTCGCTGAAATTCCGTTTTTCCCCAGCAAAGCGGCCAGTTCTGAAGTGCTTTTCAATGTACCTTCCACGGGCGTGGCATTACACAAAGTCGTTACATCCATGCCAATTGCACCATCGATATGCGTTTTCAGATAATCGCCGGCCGCACGGGCATCGATCACTACCACATTGGGTTCTTTAATCATTTTGGTCAATGCATCCACCGTAACATATTGTGCCTGAACCGACAAAACAAATAGTGAGAATAAAATTAAAGATATGTACTTTTTCATTTCTGATATTTTTTTAATTTAGAATTTTGCTTGTAACTGTACCATTATCATGTCGTTAGTAATTGCTGCCGATTCTGTTACGTTTACATAATTAATCTGAATCCGCGAGTAATCATTCACGTAATAGTTCAATCCAACGGTCATGTAATTGGTGCGTTTGCCTGCTACACCATGATCTGAATTATAAGTATCGAATTTAACCACCGGTTCCAGATTCCAGGGTGTCATGTACGAAGCCATTGCCCATAAACCACTTTTTGTGTAAGTTCCGGCATTTTTGGTTTCGAAACCTACAATTCCACCGCAACCGCCATAAATTGGCACTTGCGATGCCGAATTCAGTACATCAATTCCATGAATGTATTCAGTTTGAAGCAGCAATCCACCCATTTTGTATTGAACCTCAGCCGCTAAACGATAAATATTATTCAAATCTTCGTTGGGATCTGTGGGATTAATTTTCCCGACTTTAAAACTTCCACCAATTTTGAAGTTATTAAAAGGATTTAAAACTACCCGTCCCACAACATTCTTATTGTTGTTGTCGTCAACTACATTCATGCCCGAACCGTTCATTATTCCCAAACTGTATTCCACAAATAACGAATCGTGACCTCCGCTTATCAGAACACCCAGATCTCTCTGGGGACCTGCAAGTTGATTCACTACATCCGAACGATTTACAGTATAAAGACCCGAACAAGCTGTGTTTTGCTCCAAACTAAACGGTGATTTAAACTGTCCCAAGGTAATTTTTGCCCATTTTGCAAATCGGGTGTACGATACATATCCATCCAATAAATGAGGTGTTTTTTGTGGTGTTTTAAACGAACTGAATTCAAGCATAAGATAATAATCAATATCGTATGGTAATGTACCTACAACTCCTAAACGGGCACGATTGAATGTGAAGTCGCTATGATTCATGCTGGCTCCGTTCGCATCATTTCCGTTCAGATTGTAATTAAACTGTGGCTGAATAAATCCATGAACCCCAATCAAATCGCCGCCACCCGAAGTACAACCCTGCGAATTGGCTGAAATTGAAATCATTCCAAGCAAAACAGTTCCAATTAAATATTTTATACTGTTCATAAATATTCTTTTTTAATGATAATAATCAATTAGTTACATAAGGAAAATTTCCGGAAGTTGTCCATTTGTTGGCCATTAAATCTGCATTTATCATTGCATTAGTTCCAAATTTAATTCCTTTGGCATCATATCCCAAAACTGTAAGGTAAGCCGAAACCAAAGCGGATGTTTGTCCTGTCCAGCAATAAGTTACCACAGTTTTTGATGCATCCAGATTTTTCATTCCGTCGGCTGCCAGGGTTAATGTTTCATTTAATCTGTATGCGCCGGCAATGTGTCCGTATTTAGTTACATCGGCATCTGTCCAGTAATTATTTATAAAATAGCTGGTTGGAGATGCCAAAACATCAGATGCATTTATTCCTCTGAATCCCTGACTTAACATGTAAGTGATGCGTTTTGCTAAAATTAGTGCACCGGTAGTATCGGCTGCTGTTAATGTAGCATCTGTAATTTTTGGTAATGCAAATACAACCGGAGTTTTAATGGTGTTCGTTGTCGACCAATTGGCGTGTCCTTTTCCCTGATTGGAAATGTTGGCAGTCCAGGAATCAAATTTCACATTCCATCCGCTCATTCCCCATTTCAAAATTTTACAATTGCTTATTTTGTTCAATCTCAACGCAACAAGTGCAACTGCGGCATTTTGACCGGTGTAACAGGCGATTACAATCGGTTTTGTACCGGCGTTTTGAGCTGTAGTTACTACATTTGCAAGTGTAGAGTTAACTGCACCTTCGATATGACCGATGGCAAAATCAGCTGCCGAACGAATGTCAATAATATAAGAATTGGTAACACCGGCCGTATTCAATGTTGGTGCATCAATTACCCAGGTAGTTGTCATATTGTTCAAATCCAGACTGTTGGCTTTCAGATAGGTAGTTAGAATTTTGTAATGATCAACTTCAGGTTCTTCAATGGGATCAACGCAACTTGTAAATCCAATTATCGAGAAAGTGAAACTCAATAATGCTAATTTAAATAAATTTAATTTTTTCATGACATTTGTGTTTTTAAGTGAATTTTTATTTTTTGTAATTATACTTTATACCAACTTCTGCACAATCCTTCTTTGCTCTTTGTTCTTTGTTCTTTGCTCTTTGCTCTTTGCTCTTCTTAACCGCCACAACCACCCGAAGATTTTGGTTTTGCATTCGGATCCTGATTTGGATTAAAAGCATCGTAGCCTCCTTCAAGATTTTTTACATTGGTATATCCAAGTTGCATCAATGAAATGGCGGCTAAAACTCCCCGACTTCCGGCTTTGCAATAGACGATAATTTCCGTGTTTTTTTCCGGTGGATACATGTACTGAGTTGTCCAGAATTCTTCGAACCCAATTTTAAATTCCAGTATTCCACGCGGAATAGAGACCGAACCGGGTATGTTTTCAGTCATGTATTCGTCGGATTGGCGAACATCAATCAGCACATAACTTTCACCTTTTTCAGTTTTTGCCTTCAAATCAGCAACCGAAACCGATTTTACAACTGATTTGTAATCGGCTGCCATTTCAGTGGCATCTTCATATATTCCTCTGCAACTTGCAGCAATGAATATAATGCAGATAATCAAGATATTATTTATATATTTTTGCATAATCAATAGTATTAAAATGCACTGAATCTTCCGGTTCTCTCATTCCATTTTACAAACCAGTACCACAATAATAAAATACCGAGTACCAGCGCAAATGCTCCATCGTAACCTAAATAATCAGGCAAATAATTTCTGAATTTGGCGCTTTGTGGTAAAATATTATCCACTACCGGAACCAAAAATTTATTCGAAAGTGGTGATATAAGCACCATAGCCAATCCCGAAAACCACAATTTTATTTGTCCTTCGCCCATACGCCAAAGTGTACCTACAGCGCAACCACCGGCAATGGTCATTCCCAATCCGAAAATAAATCCGCCTGCAGCAGCTTTTGCCCAAAAGTGTGGAAACACCCATGTTAATTCGCGGGCACGCAGCGAAAGTTCACCAATGGCTCCGATTCCAAAAATTTTGATAACGGTAAATCCGATTAAACTTACTGCCAATCCGGCAATTACGCCAACTGCACCTTCTGATTCGCCACTCATAAATGGATCGCGAAAGGATTTAACAATGCAAAATCTTGATCGTTGCGAAATAAGGCCCATTAATCCGGAAATGATTATAAACCAAGACATTACCATATTATCCTTTGAGTACGAATAACTCAGAAGTAAAATGGCTATTAATACGATAACACCGATAATAATTTGCCAGTTGCCTTTGTTGGGTTTGGCAGCTAAAAAGTTATAACTTTTACCGGAGCTCCATCCGGGGAATTTTTCCATTTCCCAAAGTAAATATTTGAGCGATACAATTACACCAATAAAAAGTCCGATGGCGAATACAATGGCACCTCCCGAAAGTGCCGGTACACCGCTGAAAAACGAACCGATGGAACAGCCAATTCCGACGGTTGCGCCTATTGCCATTAAGCTTCCACCAAGGAATCCTTTGATCATTTCGCCTTTAGGAGGAATACGAATGGCAAATTCTTTCGAAAATAAAGCACCTGCAAACGAACCTAAAACGATAAGTAAAACCAACATACCGTAATTGTTTTCACTGATAGCGGTAACTCCTTTTTCGCTGAACAACCCAAAAAGCGAATAAAAATTATCGCCCCAGTTCGTTATACCGCCACTTGCTCCCCACGGACTTTTAATGGCAAACAGTAAAATATTGAGCAAACCCAATACGATACCACCCACCCAAACCGGCCAATGCTTTCCGAAAAAAGTATCGAAAAGTTGAACCAATGGATTTTTTTCTTTTGATTCGGACATGTTTATTTCTCCTACGATTTTTTAACTACCATGCGTGTAACACCACCATCGAGATCAGTCATTTCCATAAATTCGTTACCGGTTTTAGTACACCAGTTTGGTAAGTCGGTTTTAGTTCCGGGATCTGTTCCAAACATCTCGAGCATTTCACCCGATTTTAAATCCTTCATTGCTTTTGCTACTTTCATCATTGGCATCGGACACGAAAGTCCTTTACAGTCTAAAGTCATTTTAAGTTCCATAATATTTGTGTTTAAAATTTATGATGCAAAGTTTCATATTTAAATTAATTCGCAAAAGAAAAAACACATGATGCAATTCATCATTTTACACTTTCTTTATCATTTGAAAATGTGATATAAATCAATATTTATTCAATTTTAAATCAGCTTTTGAAGCAATGCATGGTACATAATATCACTTGTACGATGAAATTATTCATCCGAATTATTTTTGTATAAAATTGAATAACAAATTATTAGATGCATGAATATTTATAATATTGCATAAATATCATACATTCATTTTGATGTCATTTTGAAACATCTTAATCCATCCTCATTAGTGCAATTCAGAACTTTTACTTATTTTTATAGCGCTTATGATTCAAAAAATTATCAATTTGATTATTTTATGAATCAGCAAATAAAATCTTAAATACAATGTATGATTAACACAATGAAGAAGGACGGCCTTGTACGAAATAGTTGTACACTGAACAAAGCAATTGCCGATTGTTTTGAAAAGTTGACTGATGCAGAAATGTTATTACTCGAAGAAAATCATGTGGTTTTAACCTATAAAAAAGGTGAAAACCTTTGCAAACAAGGTACTCTGGCTTCGCATATCATGTATATTTGTTGTGGTTTGGTCAAAATTTACATGGAAAATGAAACTACTTCACTCATTCTTAAAGTTTTGCCGGGTGGAAATATGATTGGATTAACTGCATTATTGGATGGCTCCAATATCTTCCGATATTCAGCCACAGCGTATCAGGATTGCAGAGTGAGATTGATTGACATTGGTATATTTAAAAAGGTAATAATGCAAAATGCCGCATTTGCCAACGAGGTGATTAATATTCTTTGCGAAAATCTGATTCAAACACAGACCCGATTTTTTTCTTATACTCAAAAACAATCGTATGGTAAACTCGCCGACACGCTCATTTGTCTTTCGTGCAATATATTTAAATGTGATGGATTTGAATTGAACCTTACCCGAAAAGAACTGGCTGAACTTACCGGATTAACGCCTGAAAGTGTGATTCGTATTTTGTCGAAATTTAAAAATGACAAACTGATACACATGGAAGGAAAAATGATTCATATTCTGGACATGGAAAAACTAAAACAAATCAGCGATTACGGTTAAATACAAATATGAATTACAGGCGATTAACTTTTAAGTTATTGCCTGTTTTTTTATATTATTCTGATGCAATAGATTGTATTACCAATCCTGCAATGGTCATCCCGAACATGGCTGGCATATATGATGTGGTTCCATTGATACGGGCTTTTTTATGACTCCAGTTATCAGCTTTCAATTCAGAGTGTTGTTCGGTAGTGTCTGATTTATCAATCAGGATTTCTTCGCCTTTATTTTGCAATAATTCTTCGCTGTAAACGCACCTGAATTTTTTACTGGTACCACCCGTTTTTTTTAATTTGCTTCGCAATGCTGCACCGAGCGGGCAACCTTGCACTTTCCAGAATTCAGCTACTTTTATGCGGGTTGGATCCATTTTGAGTGCTGCACCCATCGACGAAAAAAAGATTGCTCCCGTTTTGGTGGCCGTTTGAATCAGATGCACTTTGTTAGCTAAACTATCAATACAATCAATGATAAAATCGTACTTCTCAAGTTCAAATGATGCTGAAGTTTCGGGACTGTAAATTTTTTGTTGCGCAATAATTTCCGCTTCGGGATTAATTTCCAATAAGCGTTCTTTCAATACATCAGTCTTTACTTTACCTACGGTTTTGGTTGTGGCTAGTAATTGTCGGTTCACATTGGTAACCGATACACTATCTGAATCTACAATAGTTAAATGACTTATTCCGGAGCGAACCAGACTCTCGGCACACCAACTTCCCACACCACCAATTCCGAAAATAATAACTTGTTTTTTCGATGCTTTTTCAATAAAACTTTTTCCTAACAATAATTCTGTACGTTGGAAAATACCCTCTTCAATACTCATGACCCCTTAATCCCCTGAAGGGGAATTTATTTAGTACTTATTATTCAATATTTAAATATCAGAAACAAAACTAACCTAGTTCCCCTTTATAGGGGTTACCCGTTTTGACTAATTAATATCAACGATTTCTTATTTAAAATTTCGATTTTTTTACCATTGAGTTTAATGATCTCATCCCGATCAAATTCGCTGAGCACACGGCTAACACTTTCTCGACTTGTATCAACTAAATTGGCAAGTTCAGATTGGGATATTGGTAAATTGAATACATCTGAATTAAAAATCTTATCAGAAAATTCAAGTAAAGCATCGGCCATATTACCACGTATTTGCTTTTGGGTACGATTGGCACAACGACGAAATGATTCCAGTTCGTTTTTGCTTAATTCGATCAGAATATCGTTTGTAAATTCCCTGTTCTCATTCAGAATGGTCTGAAAAACACGTACGTCAATATAGCAAACCTCTGTGTCGGTAACGGCAGTAACTGAATATTGATTTATTTTATCGCCAAATGTGGTAGGTAGTCCCAAATATGTGGGTGCCTTAACCAGCCTCACAATCTGATCGTGGTAGGGTCCTGACAAATGAATTTTGGCTAATCCTTTGCGAAGAAAAACAACGTTTGTTGAAAACATACCCTGTTTAATAATAGAGTCACCTTTCTTAAATCGCAACTCTAAATGATTGTCCGACAGTTGTTCAAAACTCTTATCGCTCAGCATATTGGTTGCTCTGGTGTTGAAAACACAATGTTTACAGTCGTTTTGCATGATTTTATTCTGATTGATTAACTAATGCAAATATAATACTTTGTGATGCATATCACAAATTATTGAAACATATTACACATCAAATAAATGAATATTAATACATGAAGTCCATATATTTGCAGAAAAATTTCTTTAATAAAAAAGCAGGTATAAAATGGAAAAATCAAATGTAGTAACATTAGAACAGTTACAGACGCAAATTGAAGAACTTAATGCTAAAATTGCAAAACTTGAAAGTTCACGTCAGGATCAGCTTTCAATTGCAGTAGTATCGGGCGACCTCGACAAAATACTTGCTGCAATGGTAATCTCAATTGCTGCTGCTGCAATGGACACACAAGTAAAATTATTCTTCTCATTCTGGTCACTTTCAGCTCTTCGCGATCCTAAAAAATCGCCAAAAGGAAAAGATGTAATTTCAAAAATGTTTGGATGGATGCTTCCAAACGGAACAAAAAAACTCAAACTCTCCAATATGAACATGGCAGGAATGGGTCCGGTGATGATTAGCTATTTGATGAAAAAGCAAAACGTGATGTCATTGGAAACCATGTTTAAAGAAGCCGGTGAATTGGGTATCGAAATCGTTATATGCGAAATGTCGATGGGTTTAATGGGCTTCAAAAAAGAAGAATTCATTGATTATCCGCATTTAAGCTATGCAGGTGCAGCTACTTTTGTGGCCGATGCAAGCGAAAGTTCGATACAGCTTTTTATTTAGAATCAAAATTTTCAAATTTTCAAATCAACAAATTTTCAAAATTATAAAGTTATGACAGCAGAAGAATTAAAATCAGTAGATGTAGCAAAATCAGTAGATGCCCGTGGAACAGCTTGTCCGGGACCACTTTTGGAAGCAAAAAAAGCAATCGGTACTATCAAAGCCGGTGATGTAATGGAAATACTTTCGTCGGACGAAGGTACAAAACAAGATATCCCAAAATGGTGTGGTAAACAAGGTCATGAATACCTGGGATGGGCAGAAGAAAACGGCTACTTCAAAGTGTACATGAAGAAAAAATAAAAAAACTGCCCCTAACCCCTGAAGAGGAACAAATTCTTTTTTTGGGGTTAGGACATTTCTTCTTTAATTTTTATTTAAAACTAACTAATCTAATTCCCCTTTAGGGGTTTGGGGTTCTAATATCATGGGAGAACTAAACAAAAAAAGTGCGAAAATCCTGGTGTTTTCCACCGAAAAAATTTCAGATCCGGCTATTGATATGGCAGGTTTACTTAAATTGCATTATCCACCAACTGTCTATACAATTTCGGTTCCATGCTCAAGTGGCATAAAGCCAAGTTGGATTTTGTATGCTTACGAGAAGGGTTTCGACGGCGTATTTATTGCTGCTGATGGTAGCGATTGTGTGTTCGGTGAATCTTGTACCGAAAAAACCGGACATTTGGTTGGTAAAACACACAATTTAATGAAAGAAAATGGAATAGAACCGGCTCGTTTGCGCATGGCTGCTATTTGCTCGGTATGTAGCGAATCGTTTGTGAAACAGATGCGTACTTTCAACGAGTATTTACTTAAAACACGCGATGTATAATGGAAAATCCAATTAAAAATATTAGCTACGATGCCTTGGTTATTGGTGCTGGAATTGCAGGTGGCGAAGTGGCGCTCAATCTGGCCAATACAGGTTTCAAAGTGCTTTTGGTTGATAAAGAACTTTCGGTAGGTGGAAAAATGATTATGTTGAGCAAGGTTTTTCCAACACTCGACTGTGCGGCATGTATCACTACTCCTAAAGTTTCTGAAATCTCGCGTCACCCGAATATCACTATTTTTACAGGAAGCGAAGTAAGCAATATTAAAAAAATTAGCGACAACGAATTTACTGCCAAAGTAACTAAACACCCTCGTTATGTGCGTGTTGAAGATTGTACAGCATGTCAGTTGTGCGAACATGCTTGTCCGGTGAATGTGCGCGATCAGTATCAGTTTGGACTGATTGGCCGCAAAGCTGCATTTATTCCGTTTAGTATATGTAGTCCGAAAGCTGCTGCTATTGATATTGACAATTGCACTTTGTGTGGCGCTTGCGAAAAAGCCTGCCCTACAAACTGTATTGATTTTACTCAGGAAACTGAGATCATGGATTTGCATATTAAAACGGTTGTTGTAGCCACCGGATTCGATATGTTTGATGCTAAAAAAATGCCCCGTTACGGTTACGGACAACATAAAAATGTAATAACCGCCCTGCAAATGGAACGTGAGTTGGCTCCAACCCGTCCGTTTAATACTATTCTCCGTCCGGGCGATGGAAAAGTGCCCGATAAAATAGCGTATGTACTTTGCGTAGGTTCACGCGATGCTTCGGTAGGAAATCCTATTTGTTCGCAGATTTGCTGTATGTACTCCATTAAACAGGCTCAGTTGCTTATGGGAGCTTTGCCAATGGCTGATGTAACGATTTATTACATCAATATCCGCTCGTTTGGAAAAGGATTCGAAGAATTTTACCAACAAGCTAAAGGTATGGGTGTGAACTTTGTAAAAGGAAAAATAGGCCGTATTTCTGAGATTGAAGGTGGAAATTTGATGCTTCGCTACGAAGATATCAACGAAGGAAAACTGCAGGAAGCTGAACACGATATGGTAATTTTATCTACCGGCGTTTTACCAAATACAGGGATTGACAAATTCTTCGAAAATCAGACATTAACGCTTGATCCGTTCAATTTTGTAGGACAAAGTGATGCATTAGCCAGTCCCGCCAAAACAAGTATCGAAGGTGTATTTGTTGCAGGTACTGCCACCGGGCCTATGGATATTCCGGATTCAATTCTCTCAGCAGGTGCAGCATCGTCCGAAGCAATCAGTTACCTTATTCAGCGTTCTTAAAATATTTAAATATAGTTTTCTTCACTTTTTAAAATACAATATTATGAATAAAATATTTTTTATAGGATTGGTTTTTTTGATGATAGTTTCTTGTAATCAAAAACCTGCACAAGATGAACATTCTTCGATGATGAAGATGGATACATGTTGTACTACTGACTCTATTCGCGATGGTGTTTTTATTCACATCTCCGAAGGTTACAACGACCCTCATAAAGTCTTAATGCCTCTTAAAATGGCCCTTATGATGGCGCACGACAAAGATGTATTGGTTTATATGGACATTAAAGCTGTAGAACTATTGGTTAAAAATTCAAAGGATTTGAATTATAGTGATTTTGAATCGGCTCATACGTACATTAAAAAATTAGCCGAAATGAAAGTTGGCGTTTATGCTTGTCCTACTTGTTTGAAAATTGCGGGATATAAGCCCGAAGACTTATTAGAAGGCGTTCAGATTGCCCAAAAAGATAAATTTTTCAATTTTACAAAGGGTAGAATTATAACATTGGATTATTAATATTTTAGAGCTAATATCTACTAAAATTTACCAGTAAATCATTTACCATTTACTATTTTTTGCGTAACAACTAGTCCTAAATGGTAAATGAATAAATGGTAAATATAAGATTAAATCATGGAAAAGAAACCAAAGAAAATAGGAGTATATATTTGTCATTGCGGCGGGAATATTTCCGATTATGTCGATGTTGAAAAAGTCCGCCAGTCGGTTGAGGGTGAGGATATTGTATTCATAGCCAAAACAACCATGTTTGCTTGTTCGGATGCCAATCAGCGCGATATGGTTGAAGACATTAAGGCAAATGGACTTGATGGTGTTATTGTAGCTTCGTGCTCACCAAAATTGCATCAACTCACTTTCCGCAATGTATCTATTCGTGCCGATTTGAACAAATACACTTATGTGCATGCAAACATTCGTGAACAAGCGTCATGGGCCCATTCCGATAATAAAATAGGTGCAACCGAAAAAGCGATTCATCTGGTGCAGGCAGCTGTTGCCAAAGCGCGTTATGCCGAAGCATTAGAAACAAATAAGATAAAAGCCAAAAAAGCAGTTGCTGTAATTGGTGCAGGTGTTGCCGGTATGAAAGCTGCTATCTCGCTTGCCGAAAAAGATACAGAAGTTATTCTGATTGAAAAAGAACCTTTTGTAGGTGGACGTGTAGCGCAGTGGGATTCTCTTTCGACCACGACCGAAAGTGGTAAAGACATGGTGAAACGACTTTACAACGAATTAACTAAACATGATAATATTACCATTTTGACCAATTGCGAAGTAATTGAAAATAAAGGTAGTGTGGGTAATATCACGTTGAAAGTAAGTAAAACTCCTCGTTTTATCAAAGCATCAGCCTGTCATCCCGACGATTTGAAACGCGCTATCGAAGTTTGTCCTGTGGTTGTTCCTGATGATTTTAACTTTCGTTTGAGCAATCGCAAAGCCATTTACAAAAATTATCCGAGCGAATATCCGCAAATTCCGGTTATTGATATTAAAAACTGTACCCGTTGCGGCGAATGCGAAAAAGTATGTAAAGCAATCGATTTCTCTGAAAAGGAAGAAATCGTTGAAATGACTGTTGGATCGGTGCTTATGGCAACCGGTTTCGATTCGTATACACCTGAATACGGCGAGTTTGGATATGCAACATCGGAAAATGTAATTACTTTGCCTCAATTCAAACGGCTGATTGATACACAATTTGACAAGTTGGTTTATAACGGTAAAGAAATTAAAAACATTGCTTATATTTATTGTGTAGGAAGTCGCCAAACTGATGGTGAAAATACATATTGCTCCCGAAACTGCTGTACATCAACTATTCATGCAGCAGTAACGGCTAAGAACAAATTTGCTGACATCAATAATTATCACTTCAATCGTGGATTGCGCACCTACGGAAAACAGGAAATTTTATATGCTGATTCATTGCGTGGAGGCGATATTTATTTGCAATCGTACGAAGATGGACTGCCTACAGTAACTACCGAAGGCAAAAAAACGATAGTGAAAATCAATGATATTTTGACCAATGGTCGCGAAATTGAAGTAGAAGCTGATTTGGTGGTGTTGGTTACTGGTATGGTGCCTCGTAGCGACAATAGCATGATTGGTAGCTTGTTCAAAATTCCAAAAGGTCGTGATAAATTCTTCAACGAAGTGCACATGAAACTTCGCCCGGTAGAAACAGTAATCGATGGAATCACCATTGCCGGTGCTTGTCAGGGGCCTAAAAATATTACCGAATCAGTAAATTCAGCATTATCGGCTGCTACCAAATCCTACTCAATTTTGAGTAAAGGCGAATTGGAAACCGATCCATTAGTTGCTATCATTGATGCTGAAAAATGTACTTGGTGTGGATCTTGTGAAGCTGCTTGTCCGTTTGATGCTATTCTGAAAGTGGAAAATGGCAAAAAAGTAATTGCGGAAATCAACAATTCAGTTTGTAAAGGTTGTGGTATGTGTGCTCCTGTTTGTGAGCCCGACGCAGTAAATCTGATTGCCTGCTCGAGTGCAGAAATAATGAGTATGATTGATGCACTGGTTTAAAACTGCCCCCTAACCCCCTAAAGGGGGAATAAGAGATATTACTATTGATTATTAAATTTAATAGATATGACTGATATAAAGAAAGATATACAAAACAAAGCTAACTCCAACTCCCCTTTAGGGGTCGGGGGCAGTGTAGAAATAGGAAAAACTGCAAAGTACCTGCGAGAAAAATTAGGAGGAATTCCTCAGCAGGCAAAAGATAACCTGAAAGAATACAACGGGATAAAAAAACAAATGTTGGAAGCTTTGAAGGAACAGGATTTGACGGTGAAACAAATGGCCGAAAAAATAAATATGCCTACAGATCAGGTTGTTTATTATTTAATGTCACTTGTGAAGTATGGTTTTGTTAAAACCGGCGAAGTTGACGATATGGATGAGTATTATACCTATAAATTGAACAAATAATGGCAAAAATAAATCCATCTTTTGGAAAAGAACTGAACAAATATGGTGCAGTTAATTTCAACGCCTGCTACAATTGCGGAAACTGTACTGCAGTTTGTTCATTGTCCACCGAAGACGTATCATTTCCTCGCGAAATGGTTCGGTTGAGTGCGCTTGGACTTGAAGAAGATATAAAAGCGTCACTAAAGCCCTGGGAATGTTATTATTGTGGCGAGTGTTCTACACATTGTCCGCAGGAAGCAAATCCGGGTGAACTGATGATGTCGTTGCGTCGGTATTTGACTGCAAAATACGATTGGACAGGCTTGTCGGGTCTATTATACAAATCATTACCGCTTAGTTTAGCTGCATTCATACTCACATTTGCAGGAGTAATTGCATTTGCAATTTCAGTCGGTTTCGAATTGGAGAAAATGATCCATTTCGGCCACATGTTCGAAGGAATTGCTATTGCAACAATCGGTTTAGTAATACTTATGCCAAATATTGCACGGATGTGGTATTTTACCATTCTGAAACCCAAAACCAAAGTGCCGGTTATGAAGTATGTGAAAAGCATGGGCGAATTGTTCGTTCACATGTTTACACAAAAGCGAGCGTTGGGATGCGACGACAATCAATTCCGTTGGTTCGAACATTTTATTCTGGTCATTGGCTACCTCTCGTTATTGTTTACCACTGTGGTGCTCAATTGGTTTGGAACTTCCAGCTTGTTTGTAATTATACTCGGATATGTAATGAGTGCCATTGTATTTGTGGTAACAGTCGATTTCGTTTCGAGCCGAATGAAGAAAAAGAAAGAAGTGAGTAAACATTCGCAGCCATCGGATATTTTCTTCGTGGTGTGGTTGTTCCTGATGGGTTTCACAGCCTTTTTGGTTCGCCTTTTTATCGACCTCAATCTATTGGAAATGAATAAATGGCTGTACATTTTCCACCTTACGGTATTGGTTCAGTGGGCTTTAATCATAGTGCCTTTCGGTAAATGGACTCACTTCTTGTATCGCTCATTTGCCATGTATTTTGCAAAGTTGAAAGTGGGGGTCCGTTGTCGAACACCTTTGGCCCAAAAAAGGCGTAAATGCGCGATTGGCCCGGGCGGTTTTGCACGCAGGGACACCAAGGCGGGTTGAATGAAAAGAAGGCACCGAGGCAGGAG
>JAKLIM010000140.1 GCA_022709605.1 Bacteroidota bacterium
CTGCTGACTTTTTCTCCACTTTAGAAGCGGCAACTTCAGCAAAATTTGGGAACTGATTGGTGCCAAGTAATACTTCACGACGGCTCGATACTGATTTCAGTCTGGACGATGCAGTTGCTTTAACAGCTTTTTGAACTGTTCCGGCTTTGATGGCAGCATAAAAACCACCTTCTTCTTCCACTCCAAGGAAAAGTTTCCAGGCTTGAGCAGCAATTTCGTTGGTCAATGTTTCGATATAATATGATCCTGCTGCAGGGTCAGCCACTTTATCGAAATGCGATTCTTCTTTCAACAACAATTGTTGATTGCGTGCAATGCGTTCTGAAAACTCATCGGCTTGTTTAAATGTTGAATCGTAAGGAGTTACGGTCAACGAGTTTACACCACCGAGTGTCGCACTCATGGCTTCGGTTTGGGTGCGAAGCATATTTACATTCGCATCAAAAGTGGTTTTGTTAAATTCAGTAGTTTGAGCGTGGATGCGCATTTTAGCCGAACATTTACAAATTCCATCAACGGTGTGTTTGCAGGTTGTTTTCAGACATTTAGGTTGATAAGCATCAACAATCATTGCCCAAAGAAGTTTCGCTGCACGGAATTTGGCTATTTCCATAAAATAGTTTCCACCCACTCCAAAGTTGAATTTCATTTTCTTAGCGGCAATTGATGGTTCAACACCTGCTTCAATCAGCATCGACAAGTAATCGTTGCCCCAAGCCAATGCATAACCAAGTTCCTGAAAAAGAAATGCACCTGCGTTGCTCAAAGTAGTTGCGTTTACGCCTACCACCCGATAGAAAGGCAATTCTAAAGCAGCCTCTACGGTTTTTTTAGCCAATTCTGTCAGTTCTGATTTTTCCAAATCTTTGGCACGCAACAACATAGCATTCATGCCATCCCAATTGATTGAGCCATGCAATCTGGTTAGTTCGTAGTTTTTCGATTTAAAATAATCGGTAAGAATTGTTGCCAAATCAGCCGAACGTTTGGTACAAATAGAGAAGTTAAGTTCAACACAATCGGCCTGAATGTTTTGAAGCAAAGTGGAGATGTAATCGGCACTTAAGTCTTTCTTTTTCAGTTTAAAACCAAGCGAAGTTGCCCCTTTACACAAAACATCCAACGCTTTTGCATTGGCTTCTTTTGCATTTTCTACCACAATGTCCTGACGAACATGCCATACGTTATCAGCTTTTGTTCCACGGACATAAGGAAATTTTCCGGGAACCACATCGGTTGATTTCAACAATTCGGTATCTTCAGAACGATAAAAAGGCATCACATTGAAACCTTCGTTCGTTTTCCAGACAAGCCTTTTGTTGAAATCAGCTCCTTTCAGATCGGCTGTGATTTTATCCATCCATTGCTGTGTGCTAACTGATGGAAAATCAGCCAATAAATTTAAATTTTTTTCTGCCATAATATATATAAATTTTCGAAATTTCTAAGCGACTGCAAAATTACTATTTTAAGTTCTAAAAAGCATGAATAATTATAGAAATTTTTCTTTAATTGATACAAGATCAAATATAAAAATTCAGTTTCAAGTAAAACAAATCTTTAGTTTATAAAAAACGGGAAACATTTACTGTTTCCCGTTCTCATTATTTAATCCTTTTTGCTTTCAGAATGCGAACATCCTCTATTGGCCTATCGAGTTTTCCTGTTTTTACTTTCGAAATGTTACTTACTATTTCAATACCTTCAATAACTTCACCAAAAACTGTATATTCACCATCCAAGTGAGGCGTTCCGCCAATGGTTTTATAATCTTTTCGTTGCTGCTCAGTAAATTTATATTGTTGATTTTTATCCATTTCGACGTTCACCCGATTCAAAATGGAAAGTTGGATTTCATCTACTTTTGCTTTATTACCTTCAGTCTGGTATTTTTTTATTTCGTCCTGTTGTGATTTTGAAAATTCCTGAAAAAGTCTTGATGCTAATTTCTGTTTGTTTTTACTTTCTAATGCATCCAATTGAGCATCAGTATAAGTATGACCTTTTACAATATAAAACTGTGCTCCGGACGATGCACGTTCAGGATTAATATCATCGCCCTGACGTGCTGCAGCTAATGCTCCTTTTTTATGATAATATTGAGGTGAAACTATTTCGGCTGGTATCGTATATTTCACATCGCCTGAGCCAAGTGTTGCTTTTTTACCCGCGTTTCTCGAATCAGGATCACCGGCCTGAATCATAAAATCAGCGATAACCCGGTGGAATAAAACTCCTTCGTAATACCGGGCTTTTACTAATTTTACAAAATTATCTCGATGTTTCGGTGTTTCAGGATAAAGTTTTACAACAATATTTCCCTGGGTTGTTTTAAATTTTATGACAGGTTCCAAATCATTCTTTTTTGCACACGAGGTACTTACAAAAAGAATTAATAAAGTGATTATTAATGTGTTTCTCATTTTATTTTATTTAAATATTTGTTTGCAAAAATACTAAAAAATCTTTGCTGGTTACCATAATATTTTACTTAATACAACATGAAATTTTAAAAATAGTAAATCATAAAGTATTTTTTTTATTTTTGCATTTACTAATTTAAATTTTATCAGTATGTACGAAGCGCTTCAACAACTCGACCCGATTAAAATTAATTTCTCTGCATCAGGGATGCATGCTATCAATATTGTATTGAGTTTCATTATGTTTGGTGTTGCATTGGGAATAAAACCTGCCGAATTTAAAGACATAATTAAGCATCCCAAATCGGGCATTGTTGGTTTAATTTCGCAGGTTGTGGCACTACCTTTAATGACATTTTTACTTGTAATAGCATTGAGCAATTATATAACGCCCACTGTCGCCATGGGAATGATATTGGTTGCAGCTTGTCCGGGCGGCAATATTTCGAATTTTATGTCCTCATTATCGAAAGCGAATACCGAATTATCAGTTGGCCTGACAGCTACTACAACACTTATAGCTACAATTACAACACCTTTCAATTTTGCCTTTTGGGGCGGATTGTACACCCGTTATATTAGCAAACATGCCAGTCATATATTGCAACCGCTCGAAATTGACAATGGTCAAATGTTCGAAACAGTATTTATTTTGTTGGGAATTCCTTTGATTTTGGGAATTATATTTGCACATTTTTTTCCTAAAATTACTGAGAAGCTCAAAAAACCAATACAGATTTTATCCATCGTTTTCTTTCTGGTAATGGTTATTCTGGCTTTTACCAATAATTTACAGTTGTTTCTGAAATTTATCTTTTATATTTTTATTATAGTGTTAATACACAATTTATTAGCATTACTTACGGGTTTTACATTGGGTTCGATATTTAAATTACCAAGAGCCGACAGACGAACTTTAACCATAGAAACAGGCATTCAAAATTCGGGATTGGGATTGGTTTTACTTTTCAATCCAAAGATATTCCCGCCCGAACTTGCCATTGGCGGAATGTTGTTTATAACAGCCTGGTGGGGAATCTGGCATATCATTTCGGGTTTGAGTATTTCTTTGTACTGGAGCAAAATTGAACCAAAATAAAAGATTAATGATCTAATTTTTATACTGTAAATCAATTTGTTTGTCTGTAATTTTTACTTTATTACACATATTTTATGTCCAAAATATACGAACTCCCGCTCTCATTCCGACTCGTAAAAAAATACATACGGTTCACTTTTACACGTTTCTACGGAAAATTTATTGTGCTGGGCAAAGAAAATATCCCGAAAGAAGGCCCTGTAATTTTTGCACCTAACCATTTGAATGCCTTAATGGATGCATTGGTTGTTCAATCTGTTTCGCCCGATAATTACGCAACAATTTTTCTGGCACGTGCTGATGTGTTCAAAAAGGAAGCTGTTGCAAAATTCATGCGTTCTGCCAAAATAATGCCTGCATTCAGATTACGCGATGGAATAGAAAATCTTGGAAAAAATGCAGATGTTTTTGATCAGGGTGTAGAAGTGCTCGAACGAAACCATGCTTTAGGGATAATGCCTGAGGGAAATCAGGAACTCGAACGTAAAATTCGACCATTGGTAAAAGGAATTTTCCGCATTGCATTCGCTGCACAAAGTAAAATGGGCGAAACCAAAAGTGTAAAAATAATTCCGATAGGCATTGATTACGATGATTTCATTAAGTTTGGCAAAAATGTAATTGTCAATATCGGACAACCCATTGATGTGCAGGATTATATGAAAGCGTACGAAGTAAATCCGGCAGTAGCTGTAAATGAAATAAAAAACCGGTTAAAAACGGAACTCGAGAATCTGACTGTACATCTTGATACCCAGGAGTTTTATCGCTGTTTTGAAACTACAGTTTATGCGGCCAACGAAACCATGTTACAAAAAATGGGGTTGGAAGATAATATAGTTAACAGATTTATGGCCCGCCGCGAAATAGGGAAAAAATTAGTGGCAACAGAAAAAAATTCCAAAGATAGGATCTTAAAATTAAATGAGTTGTGTGTAAAATTTAATAACGAACTTAAAGACCTTAATTTTAGAATAAAAGATATTTCGCGTAAACCCGATAAAATATCTGTGCTTTTATTGAAATGTTTAGCGCTTTTTCTCACATTACCTGTTTTTATTTTTGGCTTTTTATTCAACATTTTGCCATTTTTTAGTCCGGTTTTCACTCGTAAAGCCATCAAAATTAAATTTCCAGGCTTTTTCAGTTCAGTTCATTATGTAGTTGGATTACTTACCTTTCCTCTTTTTTATTTATTGGAAATAATTATTGTATTATGCATTTTTACTCTCCCGTGGTGGATCGGTTTTTTCCTGATTCCGGTGTTTTATTTTTCTGGAAAATTTGCATTTTATGGATGGTATAAAGTTTTCAGGAAGATAATTTTAGATTTTCGATTGAAAACGATTCGTAAACGGCATCCTGAAAAATTCAATAGTTTGTTGGTGTTAAACAAACAAATTTCTGATTTGATTGTAGAGTGATGAGAATAGAAAAATGGGTAATTAAGAAAATATGAAAATAAGAAATTAAGAAAATAAGAAAATAGGAAAAATAGGAAAATAAGTTACATTTTTAAAATAACATTTGCACTATTCATATCATAACAAATCATTAATTTAATTATTGAAAATAGAAAAAAATAAGGGCTGAAAGTAATTGTACTTTCAGCCCTTATTAAATATACACGATCAATTATTTATTCTCCAGAAAAGTAATAAATCGTTTGAGATTATCAATTATAAGTATTATTAAAAGAGAAAGGATAAAACCATAAATAATGCTCATAACTCCATATTTAATTCTTCCGTTTTCAGCGTTAGGAGAAACAACAAAATCAGATGGTAGATTTACCGGTCTGATATATTCGGCTAATTTGGATTGAGCTTCACCTTTAACAAAATTAATTCTGATTAATTCCTCAGTAAACAGTTGCTTTCTGTTTTCGCCTACAATCAATTTGTTGTTCTCTAATTTTAACTGTTCAATATTATCTTTGAAATAAAACACCTTGGCCAGGCTGTCAATTCTTTGTAATTCAGCGTTGCAAATAGCAATCCTGTCGAGATAATTATTTCTTCCGGCTTCAAATTTTGATTTTAAAACCGGATTTTCATCAAAGTATTTTACTAATGCTGCCTGAAATATTGGGACTTGCGAAATTTTTGTTGTTTTAATTTGAATGTAAATTCGGTCATTCATTTTAATATTCATCGTGTCTTCAAGCGAATGATTGTTATTAAAATCAATTTTATCTGCAGTCTTATTTTTTAAATAGTCAACTACATCAAAGGTTTTTACCGAAACAAAATTCTTGGAAATACTATCAGGAATCCCCAATTTCTTTGCGAGAGTTAAACCATTCACCCTTTGTGAAGAGTTTACGAGTTGTTTGCAAATTTCCTTTACAGTTTGAGCGTCAGCACCATATATCATTGCCATGGCTTCAGCTTTGTAAACACGCGCAGATGGTCGGGCAAAATACTGCCCTGCAATAATAAATAGAGCCGTAACAATTATCACAATCCATTTATATTTAAATGCAAGTTGTAAGAGACTTCCTATCGCTTTATAAACATTCAGAAAGACTTTTTTAAGCCATTGGAAAATGATTGAAATTAATTGTAACAAATTGATTTCTTTTGAGTTGATTTCTTCCATAAATTAGTAATTTAGTCTGTGTATTATATAATGTTATTTCTTTTATTTAATTCATTATCGGAATCAGTTGTATCGTCTGCAATTTCTTCCGGATATTCATCATTTTCAACCTCTTCATCCTCCTCGTCATTTTCCCATATTATTTCTGGCTTTTGGGGTCCCGAATTGCGATAAATAACCGATAAAATTAAACCCGTTATGCCACCCGCTAAATGTCCTTCCCACGATATCGGATCGTTCGTTTGCCATGGAAAAACATGCCAAACCATACTACCGTATAAAAAAGTAATAATAAGCGAAATAGCAATTAACGGAACATGTTTCCGGATTAATCCGCTGAAAAACAAGAAAAAAGCCAATGAATAAATCAAACCACTGGCTCCGATATGCCAACTATCCCTTCCTATCATCCATAAAATTATTCCACTCGAAAAGTAGGATAATAATAGAATCTTAGTTGCAATGGGTCGGTAAAAATAAAACAAAGAAACCGATAAAACAACAAAAGATAAAACATTATTTATCAAATGTGCTACGTCGGCATGAATAAAAATATATGTAAAAATACCCTGGAAATTTTTTAAACTTCGTGGTAAAATGCCGCCGTGATGAAAATTCAATCCCATTCCCTTTTCAAATACAAAAGTTAAAACCATTATTAATGCAATAATCAATGGTATAAATAATGCTCTGAAAAATTGCCTTTTTAGCTCATTCTTATTCTGTTCGGTCGACATGAAAAATTATTTCTGATACTATTTTTATTGTGCAAAAGTATAACGAAATAATTATTAAAACGTTGATAAAGCCATAAAATTGCTTTTTAATTAAAAAAAATCAATTTTGTTTTTAAAAATGCATCCAAAATAACGATATTTATTCTTCGGGGGTTTAATAAAAAAAATCTCATAATGTTATCATTCAAAAATATGTTTTAGGAATACTATTTTAACTGAAAAAAATGTTTGTTATTTCAATTATTTTAAATATATTGCAAGCGCAAATTTGAATTATTCAATATTTAATCAAAGCATGGAATTTGAATTAAATATAAATAAATTTACGGCTGCAAATAAACTTTACAATGTTAATTCTAAATACTATACTATATGAGTTACCTCAATTTTGACAAAACACTGTTGATGAATCTTGATAAATCTCTGTCGAAAGAGATGATTCGTACCAATCGGGCAGGAGCGTATAACAGTACAACACTCATTGATTGCAATACCCGAAAATACCACGGACAGTTGGTAGTTCCACTCCCTGATATCGATGATTCGAACCATGTGTTGCTTTCATCGCTCGACGAAACAGTAATTCAACATGGATCTGAGTTTAATCTCGGCATTCATAAGTACGAAGGCAATAATTTCAGTCCCAATGGTCATAAATACATTCGTCAGTTTGATTGTGAAGTTATTTCACGCACCATTTACAGAGTAGGTGGTGTTATTTTATCGAAAGAAAAAATGCTCGTGTCGTTTGAGCCGCGTGTGCTTATTAAATACACAATCATTGAAGCACATTCAGCCACTATACTGCGTTTTAAGCCTTTTCTGGCATTCAGGAGTATTAATGTGTTGACTCATGAAAATAGTCAGGCAGATACCTCGTACAATGAAACAACACAAGGAATTAGCATGTGCATGTATGAGAAGTATCCGTGCCTTTACATGCAATTTTCGAAGAAAAATACCTATCAGCACAACCCTGTTTGGTATAAAAATATTGAATATTATAAAGAACAGGAGCGTGGATATGATTACAAAGAAGATTTGTTGGTACCCGGTTTTTTCGAAATGAATGTAAAAAAAGGGGATACGATCATTTTTTCTGCCGGAATTTCTGAAACTTCGCCACGCAAGTTGCAGACTTTGTGGGATGAAGAAATGAAACGTCGTAACTCACGACTCGATATGTTCAGTTGTTTGAAAAATTCAGCACAACAGTTTTACAAACGCGAAGGCGATAAAACCTATTTACTTGCCGGATATCCCTGGTTTGGAGCCCGTGCCCGCGACCAATTTGTATCCTTGCCCGGTTGTACATTCAATATCGATCGAATGGATTATTTCGATGCAATTATTAAAACATCATTGGAAGAAATAAATCTGTTTTTGAATGGAAGTACTGAAGGAATAAAACTTCAGAATATTGATGACCCCGATGTTTTGCTTTGGTTTATTTGGGTGATACAACAATATGCAAGTGCAACTTCGATGAAAGATGCAGCCGACCGTTTTGAAGAAATAGTGTCAACCATTATTACTTTCATTCGCAAGCAAAACCACCCCAATTTATTTATTCACGGCAACGGATTGTTGTATGTAAATGGAAAAGATAAACCTGCAACCTGGATGAATGCCATTGAAAATGGTAAACCCATTACACCACGAACAGGCTATGTGGTTGAAATTAATTCGCTTTGGTATAATGCCCTAAAATTCTCGTCGGAACTTACAAGGTCAGCCGGCAATGAACATGCGGCGGACATGCTCGATTATCAGGCAGAAATTACCCGACAGGCATTTGTTGAAACATTTTGGAATGGAACTTATTTGTACGACTATGTAGATGATACTTATTGCGACTGGGAAGTTCGACCCAATATGATTCTTGCCGTGGCTTTAACTCATTC
>JAKLIM010000141.1 GCA_022709605.1 Bacteroidota bacterium
ATTCCCAAATCGGGGCTAACCTTTACATTAGTCACTGTTATCAATGTGCCATGAATCTCACGTGCATACAACAAAAAGATTTCTCCCAGCTCTTTTTGTAACATCCTTGCAATTTTTTGTTGTCTTGTCGTTTCCATAATTTATGTTCCCTGTTCGTTTTGATTTTTATTTTCTTCGTAAGAAATTCATTATGCTACAAAGTTATTAAAATTTTCAGACTGAAACTCTGATTGAGATTCAAAATAACATTTTTATACAAATAAAAAACTCCATTATTTACTTTACAGAAATAATGGAGTTTTTCAATCAGCAAATCGTTTTATTTTTTAGCTTTTTTTAATTGATAATGAATTTTCCATAAAAACAACCCTAAAGCCATTATCATCAAAGGAATTACGCTCGAAGAAACAGGAGTGTCATCTATTTGATCCGGCGCATTTGGCGATTGTGGTGGAGGAGCGTACAGTTTGTTCTGATCATTTACACTGCTGTTTGTGTTCAGATTATCATCGGTGTATTTCGGATCGGCATACATTGGAGTCTGATCTATTTGTGACACCGACTGTTCATTCGAGCCGGTAGCATTTGCCGAAGCATGAGCGGAGAGACATGCAATCAGTATGAAAATTGCAATAAAAATTGCACTTCCTGCTTTCATCATTTCTATACTTTTATTTAACGCTTTCATAGCTGTTATTTAATTATTATTGTTGATTTTACTGATTCATCTTTGGTAATTACCTGTGCAATATATGCACCGCCGGGTACGTTAAGAGGAATTGTTGACAATCCGCTTTTTACTTGTTTCCTTATCAGGTTTCGCCCTGAAGTATCAAATAATAACATTTCGCCTTGAAGTGACGATTTATTGTCTACAATCAGGTTGTTGCCCGATGCAAACACTTTAATAAATGACGTTGTTGTGTTATTGATTCCGGTTGCTCCGGTTACAATTTTAAAACGTACACTTTCGGGTGAAGCACTTCCGGTTTCGGTGAAAGTGTATGTAGATCCATTCAAGGTAATATCTTTGGTTGTATTGTTTTTAAGATCTATCAGATAAATCCCGGTATAAACTGTCTCGGTATTGCGATGGGTAAAAGTCATGGTATATTCAGAATCAACACCGGGTTTAAAACCTAGTAATGTATTGTTTATATCATTAACGGAGTTTACCTGAAAATTACCATCAGCTTCAATAGCAAATAATTGAGGAGTCATAATTGAGCCCATCATTTTGCGTCCATCGTAGCCGTTATCAAAAGCTTTGGTGCAATTTGGCTCTGTAAACAACCACAATTTATCGCTAAACCGTTGTCCGTTTATGTTGATGATCGTAAGTACCTTATCGGATGCTGCTTTTTTTGCCCGCAAAGGTTCTGTATTTTTATCAGAAGGATAGGGTATTGATAAAAAATTTCCAACAGGTGCATTCTTCGTTTTTTCTAATTGTTCAATCCTGTTTTCGGCTTTTATTGCTGCTGGAATGTTTGGAAATACTTTTACCATAAATCCCTGCATACTCGGGATGCTTGAAGGTAAACCTTCTTGTCCGGCAAATTCTTTTGGGACACTTCGATATTGTCCCGCCGCATCCCCATCGTTGTTATGCATTTCAACCCACTGCATATACGAACCTGTATTGTATAAATACACTGTTTCTTCGGTAATAAATGGTGAAAATTCATTATTATTCCCAAAATCAATTGACTCGATTGGTATAGCAGCCGTATAAGGATTTGCAATGATATGCTCTCCGCGTACATAATCTCCTATTTCATCATTCCAGAATGAATAGCTAAGTGGTACGAAAAATGGGAAATTATACAGAGCACCTTTCATTGCGTATGTGGTTGGTGCTGCTTGTGTTATTGCATAGCCTGTAATTGGTGTCATAGGCACTTCGTTGGTTACGGGTTCCCACATGGCTATGTTCGCTTCGTTGTGTCTGAAAAGGAAAGAACCACCTAAATTTCCTAAAGGTTGCATGGTTACAAAAGGAATTCCGAAGAATTGATAATGATAATGTGTCTCCATTTCAACAGTAGTTATACTGGCTTTGGAGTAAAACTCAACGGTAGCCTCGACTGGTTCAGTAACATTATGAAAAACTAATGATCCTGAAGGCAAAACATCGCTTGCTTGAATTAAAAAACCATCAACACCTGCGTTGTTGGTTAAAATATTAATTACAGTTAATAACCCATCGGGTTCTATAATTAATCGTGCCCCTAAATCGATAGTTAAATCATAACATGCTCCTGAAGCTCCCTGATCAACAGTAACGATGTGACCTGTCAGTATTGTAACATTATATAGACTTTCAGACTGTTCGGGAATTTCTGTTGTTGCATCAACCCAACCGCTGCCATCGTAAATTTGCCAGGTTGTGGGAGATGACCAAAGACCAGTTGCTTTTGACTGGAAATCGCCAAAATTTTGCGCTTGCACATTAAACCCCAAAAGGGTCATTAAAATAAAAAGAAACGACAGGATTGTAAGCCTGATAGTCTTCTTATTGGTTAGTAAAATTTTTGATTCCATAGAAATAAATTTTATAATTATTGTATAAAAAGAATCTGCTCAAAATTTCACTGGAATTTTTATAAACAATATTTTAAATGTTTATAATCTCAAACAAACAGGAAAGATACACTATGAAAAATATAAGGTAGGCAAAATATTTCGGAAATAATTTCTTCCGAATATTTAGTGATTGTAAAACACTG
Organism: Bacteroidota bacterium; assembly: GCA_022709605.1. Taxonomy (GTDB): domain Bacteria; phylum Bacteroidota; class Bacteroidia; order Bacteroidales; family Paludibacteraceae; genus Paludibacter. The sequence goes on from JAKLIM010000141.1 coordinate 2,730, forward strand.
CAAATATATAAAAAGTTTTAAGGAAAAACGATATTAACAAAAAAATCTTCTGTTTTTCTAAACAGAAGATTCATTTTTATTGTTATTTAACGTTACAGACAATTAATCTGTAAATTCCATGAGGTAAGCTTTGATAAATGCATCGATATCACCATCCATAACTGCCTGAACATTTGATGTTTGGAAATTTGTTCGGTGATCTTTCACCCTGCGGTCGTCAAACACATAACTGCGGATTTGTGAGCCCCATTCAATTTTTCGTTTACCGGCCTCCACTTTGGCTGTTTCTGCCCTGCGTTTCTCCAGTTCCAGTTCGTAAAGTTGTGATTTCAATAATCTTATGGCATTGTCCTTATTCCCAAACTGCGAGCGGCTTTCAGTGTTTTCGATAATGATTTCATCGGGCAAATTGGTCACCGGATTTGTGAATTTGTAATGAAGTCTTACTCCGGTTTCAACTTTGTTAACATTTTGTCCTCCTGCTCCACCGGAGCGAAAAGTATCCCAAGAAAGGCCTGCCTGATTGATCTCAATCTCGATGGAGTCGTCGATAAGCGGAACCACGAACACCGAAGTAAACGATGTCATTCGTTTACCCTGTGCGTTGAAAGGCGATACACGCACCAGTCGGTGAACGCCATTTTCACATTTCAGGTAACCGTAAGCCATTTCGCCTTCAATTTGCATGGTAACGGTTTTAATACCTGCTTCGTCGCCGTCCTGAATGTTTGTAATTTCAGACTTATATCCCTGACGTTCAGCCCATCGCTGATACATGCGGAATAGCATTTCGGCCCAATCCTGCGCTTCAGTTCCACCTGCACCGGCCACAATTTTGATAACAGCTCCGAATTTATCTTCTTCCTTCGAGAGCATATTTTTCATTTCGAGCGTTTCAATAAGATGCATGGCATGTTGATATGCTTCGTCCACTTCCTCTTCAGTCATGGCTTCCTCGCGGAAAAAATCGAAAGCAAGTTGAAGTTCGTCAACTGCCATTTTTACAGCATTGTAACCTACTACCCAGTTTTTCAGATCTTTAACTTTGCGCATTTGTGCTTCTGCAGCCTTGGCATCGTCCCAAAATCCGGGCACTTGAGTACGTAAATCTTCTTCTTCTATTTGAATTAATTTAGTGTCGACGTCAAAGATACCTCCTCAACGCGCTTTCGCGTTCCAACACATTTTTTAGTTGGTCTAATGTTATCATTTTTAGTTTTTTACTATTATTGGTAAGTTAATCAAAATCAATTTTATATTCTTTGTTCTTTATTCTTTGTTCTTTGTTCTTTGTTCTTTGTTCTATAACAGCATACAAGGTAAAAAAACCGCTAAAAATCCAAGCGAAAAACCGGCTAATGTCTGACCAGGAGTATGAGCTTTGAGTTCGATACGCGATAATGCTACCAAAGCACCAAGGGATAAAACCAACACAAAGAATCCCAGGGGGTTGATAGCCATTCGGTAGCAAATTCCAAAAACACCGCCCACAATACCACCTACGCTTGCTAAATGAGCACTGATTTTCCAATTAAGATTGATAAAGGTTATCAGCAGTATCGAAAGTGTAGAACCAATACCTACAGCCACCAAAAATAGTGGAAACCGGAGTGTTTGCCAAAGAAAAAAAGTCCAGAATACATAAGAGAGAAAGGAGAAAATATAAGGCAATGTGCGTTCTTCTTTTTTCGAAATGTACAGGTCTTTTATTTTTCCTCTGGCCATCATTATTAATATTGGCGAAGCCGGACCTAAACCTGTAAAAAAGAAAGTGCCTACGACAGCTATCCATTTCCACGCGGCTGTAAATACCGAAAAAACATCCATGTTTACAAGCATTATCATGCCAAAAGTAGGCATGAGTAAAGGTTGAAATACAAATGAAATTATTTTATAAAATGTTCTCATTAGTTGGTTTTCTCAAGTTCCCGCGATTGGCGGGAGGCGATTTTGAGGTGTTTTAATTTAAAAGGAGCATTAATTACTAAATTTCTTTTCTTAATCGGGCCACCGGTATATTCAATTGTTCGCGGTATTTAGCCACGGTGCGACGCGCTATCAAATATCCTTTGGTTTTCAAAACCTCAGCCAGTGCATCGTCGTTCAATGGATTTCTTTTATTCTCATTATCAACACAATCCTGCAGTATTTTTTTTATTTCGCGGGTTGAAACTTCTTCGCCGGAATCGTTGGTCATTGATTCGGAAAAGAAATATTTTACCGGAAAAATTCCGAATTCTGTTTGTATATATTTACTGTTACTAACTCTCGAAATGGTTGAAATATCGTAGCCGGTTCGATCGGCTATATCTTTCAGTATCATAGGCTTCATCCAGGTATCATCACCTTCGATAAAAAATTCGTGTTGAAACTCAACAATCGCCATCATGGTTGTAAGCAAAGTTTGCTGCCGCTGTTTGATTGCGTCGATAAACCATCGCGCCGAATCAATTTTTTGTTTTACAAACAAAATAGCATCTTTCATTTCGCGTGTTTGATTTTTTCTGTTCGACGCGTAGTCCTGAAACATTTCGTTGTAAGTATTGTTCACACGCAACTCCGGTAAATTGCTATTATTTAAATGAACCGACAGTTGACCTTCATCATTTTCCAGAATAAAATCAGGAACAATGGTTGACATCGACTTTTCGAGCACATTACCGCTCCATGCATTTCCTGGCTTGGGATTCAGGCGAATTATTTCACTGATTATTTTTTTAAGATATTCATCAGTTATATCTAAACTCCGGGTTATTTTGTCGAAATGTTTTTTTGAAAATTCATCAAAATAGTTTTTCAGTATATTTTTTGCCGCAATAATTTCGGGCGTTTCCTGTTTTCTGTCGAGTTGAAGTAACAAACAATCCTGTAAATTGGTAGCGGCTACACCTGCGGGATCAAATTCGCGTATCAGCGCAATAATTTTGTAAATATCTTCATCGGTGGTGTGAATCCCTGCATTAAAAACAATATCATCCACCATTGCTTCAGGTTCGCGGCGCAGGTAACCTTCATCATCAATATTCCCGATTACATATTCAGCCAGTTGCCGTTCCAGTTCAGTTAAAGTCAGAAGTCCGAGTTGATCAATAAGAAAATCATGAAAGGTCATTCCAGCCGAAAAGGGTATTTCCTCACGTTTATCGTCTTTGGAATTATTATTTGTTTTCAGTTTATAATCAGGTATGTCGTCATCATAGGTATATTCTTCAGGGTCAAAATCATCGTTATTTCCACCATCATCGTTATCGTAATCGTCCGAATCATCAGTCTCAGTATTTGAATCGGCTCCCTCTTCCAATGCAGGGTTTTCTTCCAATTCTTGTCTGATGCGCTCCTCCAGCTCCAAAGTAGGTACTTCGAGCATTTTTATCACCTGAATTTGTGCAGGCGACAGTTTTTGTTGTAATTTCTGTTGTAGTTGTTGCTTTAACATAAAATAATTGAAAACCAATATCTAAATACAAAGATAATGGTTTTTTGGAGAAAATCGGACATAATTTATTTTGAAAGGCTGTTTAAAATATACAACCGTGTATCTTGTAAATTAAACAAGTGCTAATTGATGAGTGTTAAAGATTCTGGAATCTGCCACTGTCCCGTGTTATTATTTTCAACTCATTGGCTTTAAACGAACCACTACTTGAAATGAGAAAATCTGTTGCCTTAATCTTTAAAAATAAAAACTTTGTCAAAATCAAAAGGGTGGGTTAGTAATGAAATTGAATTGTCCTTTTTTATTCATCTACATTTTAAACTCTAATGCATAATAACTCTTTTTTATAAACTTTTTATTTTAAAGTAATAACAAATTTGTAGAATAAAAATGCACTTAACCCGGGGATATTCTACTATAGACAGAAGCCAATCTAACGAATCAGAATACAGTTGCGATTTGAATCCTGATAGTCATAAAGTATGCAAAATGTTGAGCAACCGACTATTCACAAGCGTGTGAGAGTGGTTGGTTTTACTCTTTTTTGTCTGATTGTTTCAATCTTTTTTGCAACAAATTCATTCAGTAGTATTGAGAATAAAACTGTCATTATTGTTAGGCTCAACCCAAATCCCAACACATAAGGAATTTTAAATAAATTCATACTAAACAGAACAAATATGTGTGATATATAAATTGGATAAGACAATTCTCCAATATAAGTATCTAAACGCCATTTTTTTGTTAAAATAAAAATAAATGGTAAACAAATAAAAAACAGAAATAAATAAATCGAATATTTATATGGTATTGGCAAAAAACTATAAAAAAGAGTAAATGCTATAATGCAGAGCCAAATTGTATTCAAATATGCTTTTTTAATTTTCAAATTACGCATTTTGACATATATTTGATAAGATACAATTCCCAGCAAAAAGAATGCTAATTCAGTAGGGAAAAAGCGATACGACCAGGGATCATAATCTAAATCATAATGAGTTAATACAAATCGCAGGAGTAAAGACAAAAAAATAAGAGGGATAATATATATGAGTTTTCTTCTAACTATAAATGGTGCGATTAAGTAAAAAGATATTTCGACTCCGATTGTCCATGCTTGTGATATAAATAAAAATTGGTGTAGTTGAGGTATTGTTTCCCGAAAATTTGTAGTGAAAAACAAGTTTCCTGTTGATGGGTCTAAACCGAGAAACATTACAATATCTTGTAAAAAAAGGAACAAATTAGTAAATATCAGAAATGCAAAACTACCAAAATTCATCTTGTCGAAATATTCTGCATAAATTGCAAATTGTTCCAGATTTCTTCCGTTCGAATAAATTGAAATAGCAATGGATAATAAAATTGTTAAAAGCAAGACAATCCAATAGATTGGATATAATCGTAAAAATCTATTTGAAATAAATAATTTATAGGAGTTATTAATTCCTACATATTTTTCATTGAGAATTAATGTCATATAAAAACCTGAAATTATATAGAACGCCTGAACTGCAATTTTTCCACCTACAAAGCTAAATCCAAAAATTGAACTCGAATGTGCAATAACAACTGTAACAGCTAAAATAAATCTTAATACTCCCATGCTTTGTAAACCTAATTTTACTTTTTATAATTATATTAAATGCCATATTTATAGGCATTTGCTGGTCACTGCCTACGCAAGATGTTCCATTAGCGCCTACACGATGTAGTGAGGGGCTTATATACTTGTCCCTATGATGACGGACAAAGTGAATGCCGGTGCAACCCAGATTGCTGTAGGGTTACAACATCTGATGTTGGGGTTCAAAAATACGAAAAAGTTGTCAAACCATTGCTATTGGCTGTTTTTATTGTTTAGCGTATCGAAGTAGAATTATTCCACAATAAAATGTTTTTGCTAAATCTCCTTTCAACTGTATTTATTCTCTACCAACTAAAGTAAGAGACAATTCAAAGCAGGAGGCATCTGAAACAGTTTTTTCAATACGATAAATTTGCGCTGGAACTAAGAGAATTTACTCTTTTTTTTATTAATTCTTTTAAACGATGATGATTATAAAATGTTCACGATAATTCGATTTCTTTTTTTTAAACTTTCGGCAATTTAATTCGCGCGGGAGCAGAGCAGGTATTACTAAATTAGTGGTGAAAAGAATTCGACATTTCCACATTTAGGGCAAATGTATAAATCGAAAGATTTTCCGTTGGTGAAAGCTTCCAATAGATTTGCAAAGATGTCGAATCGGGTTCCTTCGTGGAATGTAAAGTTTCCGGAGCATGTGAGTGGAACTTCACAGCGTAAACAATCGATCTTTTTTACTTTTTCATTATTTTCTAAATCTTCAAACTCAATGATTTTTATTTTCGGTGTAGCTGTTGTTGTAGTTCCAACATAAATCGAAAAATTTTTTCAACTTCTGAGTTGCAAATGGGGCAGTTTTTCATTGTTTGTAATTATTACGGTTATTTTTTTTTGTTATTCTAATTTTGTGTATGGCTCAAAACATTTTATGTATGGCTCAATGTATTTTGTGTATGGCTCAAAACATTTTTTGCATCGCTTAATGTATTTTGTGTATG
>JAKLIM010000142.1 GCA_022709605.1 Bacteroidota bacterium
CAGAAAATGTACCTTGCGTACTTTATGGAGTAAGCGATAATGTTCATTTTACTTCTTCGGCAGCCGATTTACGTAAACTGATTTACTCACCAGACGTTTACGTGATTAATTTAGACATTAATGGTACTGCATGCAAAGCCATTATGAAAGATTTACAATTTCATCCGGTAAGCGATAAAGTATTACACATTGACTTTTTACAAGTAACTGAAACAAAACCGGTTATTGTTGAAATTCCGGTAAAACTTGAAGGTTTGGCCGAAGGTGTAAAAGCCGGGGGTAAATTGAGTTTGGAAATGCGTAAGTTAAAAGTTAAAGGTATTTACAGCGAAATTCCTGAACGTATTGTTGTTGATGTAACCAGTTTAGGTTTAGGAAAAACTATCCAGGTTGGAAAAATTGCAGTGGATAAACTTGAATTACTTAATGCTAAAAATGCCGTTGTAGCACAGGTTAAATTGACAAGAGCTGCCCGTGGAGCTGCTGCAGTTGCCGGTAAAAAATAATTCACCTCACAATGAAGTACTTAATTGTTGGATTAGGTAATATTGGCCCTGAATATCAGGATACACGCCACAACATTGGGTTTACAATATTGGACGCTTTTGCTAAAGCGTCCAATGTTTTTTTTACCGAGAACCGTTATGGTTCTACATGTGTTGTAAAACTCAAAGGACGAACAATAATATTACTCAAACCATCCACATTTATGAATCTGAGCGGAAACGCCCTCAGGTACTGGATGCAAAAGGAGAAAATTGAATTGGAAAATATCCTGGTAGTAGTTGATGATTTGGCTTTACCGTTTGGTACACTGCGTTTGAAACCTCAGGGTTCGGATGCCGGACACAACGGGTTGAAGAATATTCAGGAAATTCTCGGGCACAATAATTACAATCGTTTGCGGTTTGGTATTGGAAGCGACTTCTCGCGTGGCCGACAAATTGATTATGTGCTAAGTAAATGGACAACAGAACAAGCAACTGCAATTCCCGAACGATCTGACCGTGCAGTGGAAATTATTCAGAGTTTTTGTTTGTCGGGCATGCAACTTACTATGACACAGTTTAATGGGAAAATATAGAAAGTTTGAAGATTTGAAAGTTTGAAAGTCTGAAGATTTGTTTCACCCGTCCTGTTAGTTATCGGGATATAGGGGTGCTTTCAGGATTGAAGATTAGAAGGCACAAAGCCTTAATTTCCCAATTTCTCCCGAAAGCTTTTTGGATTCCATTTTCCATTTTCCATTTTCTTATTTTCTTAATTTCCATTTTTCCAAATTCTTTTTTTTTATCTTTATTCATTGTTCTTTACTCTTTAATCTATTTTTAAAGTCTATGAAAACCGAAGTACGAATTGATAAATGGTTGTGGGCAGTGCGATTGTTTAAGACCAGAACGCTGGCTGCCGAAGCTTGTAAAAAGGGGAAAGTGATTATCCAACATGTGCAGGTAAAACCTTCGCGCAATGTAAAAGTGGGTGATGTGGTTAGCATTAAGCGCAATCCTATTCTTTTTTCGTTCAAAGTGCTGGCATTGTCGGAGAACCGAATGAATGCCAAATTAGTTGCCGGATTTATGGAAAACGTGACAACTGCCGATCAACTTGAGTTGATTGAACTCGGGAAACTGGCCGGACAAAACGGTCGTGACCGTGGAACCGGCCGCCCAACCAAAAAAGAACGACGCACGTTGGACGATTTTATTGAACCGGTATTTATGGACGATGAAGGCGATTGGGATTTTGATACCCAAAACCTTTGAAAGCCCTTTATTCTTAAAAATACAGGTGCTAATATCAAAATTTGTAAATTGTAAATGAAAAAATTGTAAATAGTAATAATGTTTATAGCCAGAAAACTTAAAAGAGAAAATATATGTGAATATCTGCTGTATATGTGGCAGATAGAGGATTTACTTCGTGCATTCAACCTCGATGCAGAGGCTGTAAACCAGCGAATTGTGGCTCATTATCCGGTTAATTCGGAGTCGGAACGCAAAGAATTAAGTGAATGGTACGAAAGTTTGATTGAAATGATGCGACTGGAGAATATTCAGGAGAAAGGACATTTGCAACTAAATAAAAATATTATTATTGAATTGGAAGATTTTCATGAATTGATACTAAAATCGGGAAAAGTTCCGGCTTATAACGCTAAGTTTTTTCATGTATTACCATTCATAAATCAATTTAAATTAAAGGCTGACAACAATTTAAGTGATGTTGAACAATGTTTTAATTTTCAATACGGCTATTTATTGTTACGAATGAAAAAAACTGAAATCAGCGCTCAAACTCAGCAAACTCAAACCGAAATTAGTAAATTTTTGGTGCTTCTCGCAAGAAATTATCAATTGCATAGAAACGGGGAGCTTGATTTGGAGGAATAATATTATATAGAACTAAGAGCAAAGAGCAAAGAACAAAGAACAAAGAGTAAAGATAAAAGATAAAAGATAAAAGACTTAAGATTTAAGAATATTTTTTTGTTTGTAAAAATGAAACTAAATGCTTTTATTTACGTTTATTCAAAAAGTCGAATTTTTATTCACTTTTTTATTACTAATAATTTTTTTATCTTTGAAATCTAAAACTAACAAGTAAAAAAAATACAAAAAATGAAAGGCATTGTTCTCGCAGGTGGCTCAGGCACCCGATTGTATCCAATTACAAAAAGCATTTCAAAACAGATTATTCCGGTTTACGATAAACCGATGATTTACTACCCGCTATCGGTATTGATGCTTGCCGGAATTAAGGAAATATTGATTATTTCGACTCCACAGGATATTCATTTATACGAAAACTTATTGGGAAATGGTGATGATTTGGGTATCAGACTCGAATATGCCATACAGCCATCGCCCGATGGGTTAGCACAGGCTTTTATTATTGGCGAAGATTTTATTGGCGACGATAATGTATGTATGGTACTGGGTGACAACATTTTCTATGGATTTGACTTTTCGAGAACATTGCGCGAAGCGGCTCAACTTAAAGATGGAGCAGTAGTATTCGGATATTATGTGAATGATCCGGAACGATATGGTGTGGCTGAATTTGATGCTTCAGGAAAAGTATTGAGTCTGGAAGAAAAACCTGCTGAACCTAAATCGAATTACGCTGTAACCGGATTGTATTTTTACAGTAACGATGTGGTAAAAAAGTCGAAAGGACTTAAACCTTCGAAACGCGGTGAACTTGAAATTACTGATTTAAATAAATTATATCTCGAGGAAGGTCGGTTGAGTTTGAAAATGATGGGACGCGGAATGGCCTGGCTCGATACCGGCACACACGACAGTTTACTCGAAGCATCGAACTTTATCGCCACCATCGAAAACCGCCAGGGTTTGAAAGTAGCCTGCCTCGAAGAAATTGCTTACCGCTATGGTTATATCAATCAGGAACAGCTACTTAAACTGGCCGAACCACTCAAGAAAAATCATTACGGTGAATATCTTTTTAAAATTGCCAAGGAGAGTATTTAGCTTTTTTTTTGAAAAAATAGAAATTGGGAAATTGAGAAAATAAGAATCCCGAAAGCTTTCGGGAGAAAATAGAAATAAAGAAATTAAAATTTTGAGGTTTTATAATTTTCTATTTTTTTATTTTCAAATTTTTTAGACTTATTAGATAATTCGTTTAATTTGGATTTAATGGAAATTATAAAAACACCTATCTCGGATTTACTAATTATTAAACCCCGTGTTTTTGCTGATTCACGCGGATTTTTTTACGAATCGTATAACGAAAAAAACTATCGCGAAGCAGGAATTGATATCCGGTTTTGTCAGGATAATCAATCCAAATCGGGTTATGGCGTTATACGTGGCCTGCATTATCAGCTTCATCCACACAGTCAGTCGAAATTAGTTTCTGTTATCAGCGGCAGTGTTTGGGACGTGGCGGTTGATTTGCGTAAAAATTCGCCTACTTACGGGCAATGGTACGGAGTGGAACTAACCGGCGACAATTTTATGCAATTTCTTATTCCTCAAGGTTTTGCGCACGGCTTTTCAGTATTGAGCGAGTCGGCTGTTTTTTCGTATAAATGCGACGATTTTTATAACCCCGCACTCGAAAGGGGCATTATGTTTGATGATCCGGATTTAGGCATCGACTGGAAAATTCCTGCCGGTGAAGCAATTATTTCGGAAAAAGATAAAAAGCATCCATTATTCAAAGAGGCTGACAAGAACTTTTAGCACTTTGAACCCAAAGCAAATATTAATTCAAGGTAAATAATGAAAACTATTTTAATCACAGGTAGTAACGGGCAGTTAGGAGGCGAAATGCAGGTTGCAGCAATGCAATATCCTGAATTCTACTATATTTATACCGATATTGATGAGCTTGATATATGCAATAAAACTGAAGTTGAGAACTTTGTAAAACGGTACAAGGTTGACTTTATCGTCAATTGCGCCGCTTACACAGCTGTGGATAAAGCGGAAGATGATACGGAACTTTGTTACAAAATAAATGCTGAGGCAGTACGGAATATTGGCGAAGTAGCCGAAAAAAACAACATAAAGGTAATCCATGTTTCTACCGATTATGTATATGATGGCACTCATCACCTACCCTATAACGAAGAACAACCCGTTTGTCCGGCAACAGTTTATGGCAAATCGAAGTTAGCAGGCGAACAGGCTCTTTTGGAGACATGTAAACAGTCGGTTATACTCCGAACTTCGTGGTTGTATTCATCGTTTGGTAATAATTTTGTAAAAACAATGATGAAATTAGGCGAGGAACGCGATTCGCTTAACGTTATTTATGATCAGATAGGCACACCAACTTATGCCGCCGATTTGGCTGACACAATTATGCAAATTATTAAGAATGAAACATTTGTACCGGGGATTTATCATTTTTCGGACGAAGGCGTTTGCAGTTGGTACGACTTCACAAAATCCATTCACCGCATTGCAGGCATAAGCTGCGATGTTCATCCCATTGAAACAAAAGATTATCCGGCAAGAACGCCCCGCCCGCAATACAGTGTGCTGAATAAAGCTAAAATAAAAGCCACTTACGGAATAAAAATTCCACATTGGGAAGAAAGTCTGGTGACCTGCATTGAAATTTTGAAGGGCTAAACTGACATTGCGGATTTGGCAGGAGCTTGATTGCGTTTGGCAGGAGACTTGATATTAAATTCTGCTTTTTTTTATATAATTGGTTGTTATCATTCGTAAATTAATATTTTACAGAATATGCAACAAAAAAGCCCTGCAAGTACATGTAGGGCTGGATTGAGGTGCAAACTTAAAATTATTTACACAACCGATAGAAATTCTTTGCCAATATTATGAATGGCGACTACTATTTTTTCGCGTTTATCCGGCCGTGCTTTTCGGAAGCCCGACATGTAATGGCGCAGTTGCTTTTCATTTATTCCTGTTGCGCGCGAAATGGCAGCCCGGGTAAGTATTCCATCAAACCGGTAAAGAAGTGCCCGTGTAGTTTCTTCAAATTCCAGCTTGAATTCTCCTTTCAGGCATTCCGGAACTTCATCCGCAGTAAATCCCTCCTTATGAAATGCAAGTGCTGAAGTGTAAGCCTCTTTAATTCCGTCGTATGTTTGATGTGTGGCAACACATCCGGGAATCTGCTCTGATACAGCACCGTAATTATCTAACCAGTCAATTATTACTTTAATTGTTTCCATATCTTTTTATATTTGGGTGGTCTATTACCATCCTGCTTGTTTGAAAATACTGTTTAATAAAAATTGAGTTTGAGTCTCGTTTGGCTTTCCATTTATTGTTACAGTTCCTTTTTTCGTCAGATGTTTAAATTGACGGTGGCTGCCTTTCTGCCGGTCAATGTACCATCCGTCGTCTTCAAGCATCTTGATTACTGTTTTTGTTTTTAATTTATCCATACAATTCTATAACTGTTTGACCTTGCAAAGATATATTATTTTATATCATAAAGCAATATTTTCTATTTTTTTTAAGTTTTTGAATTAATTCGTGGTTAAAATAAAATATTTTAATCTCATTTTATCACAGCTAAGTGTCAAGTTCTCCCTGAATCTCACTGCGACCTCTCCCTATTCCGAGATTTCGGAACCTTCTCCCAACCTCTTCCGCCCTTTGGGCACATTCTCCAAAGGAGAAGGAAAAGGTAAAAAAGTTATTTGAGGGGCTTGCAGTAAGCAACGATGGAAGGTTATCGAAAGAAATTAGTTTTGTTACTTATTTTACAAATGGGATTAATTGTTAGCACATGCGATATTAAATTGTATAGTTGTAAATTAAATGCATTGAAATTTAGATTTTCACAATAAAAAACCGCGAATCAAAAAGTTTGATTCGCGGTTTTTGTTATAAATGTATCCGGAGCAAATATCTATACAAGTGCCTGAACAAAATCGGCGTATAAATCGGTGACATCTTCCAGACCTACCGAAATTCGAATTGTTTTATCGGAAACGTTCATTTCTTTTCGTATTTCGGGAGTGAAATTCCCAAATATTGTACTTGCCGGATGAATGGCTAATGTTTTGTTATCGAACAAATTAGTAGCGCGCTTAATGGTTTTCAGTTTGTTCAGAAACGCGAAACATGCTTCGCGTGACGAAAGATTGAAGGTGAACATGGCACCGGGATAATCGCCAAATTGTTTTTTGCTGAGTTCGTAATATTTGTTGGCGGGCAAACCGGTGTAATTAACGGATTCGACTCCTGCAATTTTTTCGACTAAGGTTACTAACTCGAGGCAGTTTTTGGTGACTTTTTCGTAACGCAACGAAAGTGTTTCGAGCCCAAGTGTTTGCATGTAAGCCGCTTGCGGAGTCATGTATGCACCTAGGTTGCGATGTACTTCTTTGCGGAGTTTGGCCGTAAATGCCCCTTTCCCGAAATCTTTGGCCATGGTGTGTAATTTTGGCGAAGACATCCAATCAAAATCGCCATAGTCGATGACCAAACCTCCCAGGCTGGTAGCGCCTCCTGAAATGTATTTGGTGCTTGATACAATTTCGATGTCAATACCAAATTCTTTTGCTTTGAACGCACAAAATGGAATGATGGTGGTATCGGCAATCAATGGAACGCCGCTTTGTTTGGTTATTTTTGAAAGTGATTTTAAATCAACTACTTCCATTTGTGGATTGGTGATTATTTCGAGAAAAACGGCACAGGTATTGGCATCGATTAATGCTTCGACTTCATCTAAATTTGTTAAATCGCAAAACCGTGTTTCAACACCATAAGCGGACATTGTATTGGCAAAAAACGAATATGTATTTCCGAATAAATGACGGGAAGTGATAATATTACTGCCGGTTTTTGCAATGGTAATAATAGCGTTTGAAATAGCCGCCATGCCCGAATTAAGGGCTGTAACACTCAATGCGCCGGTTATGATACTTACGCGGTCTTCGAAATACTGCACCGTAGGATTGGTAATGCGCGAATAAGCAAACTCAGCCGATTTTCCTGTAAAAGCGGATTCCATCTGTTCGGCAGAATCAAACTCGTAAGCTACCGAATTATACACAGGCATACTCAAGGCGTTATACGCATCGGGTTTGGTGTATTTTGTATGCAAGATTTTACTGTCGAAAGATAATTTAGACATATTTTTTAAAAGAATAAAGAGTAAAGAACAAAGAGTAAATGATGTGTAACGATCAAATATTTCAAACCTCAAACCTCAAACTCCTGAAACACGAAACTTGAAACCCGAAACACATTATCTTAACTTTGCTCCTAATTTATTTTCAAAATTACCGAACAATTTTTTCATGATGGTTTCTATCTGATTGTCGGTAAGGGTTTTAGTTTCGTCCTGAAGCAGGAAGCTTACTGCATACGATTTTTTGCCAGATTCGAGGTTTTTACCCTCGTATACATCGAATAAGGTCACTTTCTTGAGTAATTTACGTTCGGTATCGAAAGCAATTTTTTCTATTTCGGCAAATGTTACGTTTTTGTCGAGCAACATAGCCAAATCGCGTTTCACTTCGGGGAATTTCGGAATTTCGGAATATTGAACTTTGTGATGTCCCAATTCTGACAGAATGGCGTTCCAGTTCAAATCGGCATAATACACTTCCTGATCGATATCGGCAACTTTACGTATTTTTGGATGAACAATGCCATAAATTGCAAGTTTATTACCCCGTGGACTGTAAACGGTCAATGCTTCGCTCAACAAATCGTCGGCATATTCGCCTGTCACCAATTTGCGCAGGTTGAATCCCAATCTGATGAAAATATTCTCGATGTAAGCTTTTAGTTCATATATGGTCGATTCTTCGCTTCCCGATGTCCACGATTGTCCGTGTTTTTTACCCGTTAGCCAAAGTGCCAAATGATAATCCTCGGAATAGGCTGCCAGCGTATTGCCTTCTTTTTTGTTATCGGCCTGATAATAATAGCAGTTTCCGAATTCGTATAATTTCAAATCGGCGTTTTTGCGATTTACATTGCGGTTAATGTTTTCCAAACCTCCGAACAATAAAGTCTGACGCATAACACTCAAATCGGAACTTAAAGCATTGATAATCTTAACGCTATGAGTAGCCGGATACGAAGTTAAATCGGTATAATATGCACCTTTGGTAAGCGAATTATTCAACACTTCGTTGAAACCCTGCGCTGTAAGTTGCTCAGCAATCAGGTTCTGAAGTTTATGGCTGTCGGGTTTTGAACTGTAACTCAGGTTGGACATCAGCTTTTCGCCAATTTCCACATTGTTGTAAC
>JAKLIM010000143.1 GCA_022709605.1 Bacteroidota bacterium
TTAAACAAACTGAATGGTTTGGTTTTGTGAAGATGAGCATTAAGAAAATTGCAGGCGTTCGAATTCCATTGTTGGACGAGGTGGTTTACAAAACCAAACCATTCAGTTTGTTTAATTCGCCTAAGTGGTTTGCCGATGGACTTACTCAACTGAAGGAATTGGCACAAGTGGGTATCGAACAGGAATTTTCAGCGCAGAAACTGCATTTGCTTGAGTATGCCCGCAAAAAAACAACTCAAAAAGTAAATCTTTTTGAAAAAGTACAGATTCCGGGTTACGATGATGCCATTCGTAAAATAAAACGATTTATGGAAGACGAGGAAAACCTCTCAAAGTCGTCGCAGAAAATTGTAAAATCACGTCAGGAAAAATTGAAGGAGGCTGAATTATGATAGTGAAAATGAAACGCTATTCTTTTTTGGTGTATCATCGTCAATACACTGAATTTCTTGATAAAGTCAGGGAAACCGGTGTGTTACATGTAATTGAAAAGCCTGAAGGAATTGCTGAAAATGATGCTTTAAGGGAAAAAATGCAGTTGGCAGCACGCACAAAGACTGTAATAAATAGAATAGAAAAATTAATTCCAAAAGGAGCAATTCTAAAAACTGAAACAAAAGAAAATGCTGGATTAGAATTACTCATTAATATTGAAAATAAATTTTCGGCAAAAGAATCTTTAGAACAAAAACTTCAACTTGCCGAGCGTGACCGCGAACGCATGGAGGTGTGGGGAAAATTTTCTCACGAAAGAATTCAACAATTAAGGAATGCAGGCTTTGTGCTGAATTTTTTCAGTTGCAATCTTCGTAAATTCGATCAGGAATGGGAAGTTCTTTATAATGCTTTCGAAATAGATACAGTAGGTACGACCCGTTATTTTGTGACTGTAACAAAACCCGGCGAACCTGTTGAAATTGATGCCGATCCGGTGAAACTATCGTCGAATACGGCTGAACAACTTGATGTGTTGATTAATGACTATCGTGCTGCCATTGAAAATGAAAAATCAGAATTAGTCAATTTGGCAGTAGAGAATAAACTTGCATTGAAAGAATTTCAGGCACAGGTTATAGGCGACATTGATTATTCGAAGGTGCTCTTGCATACACGGTCAGAAGCCGATGACAAAGTCATGTTGCTCGAAGGATGGTGTCCGGAAGAATCAGAAAATCAGTTAAATACATATTTAGATGCATCAGGTATTTACTACGAAACAACAATACCGACCGAAGAAGATAAAGTTCCTGTAAAACTTAAAAACAATAAGTTTGCTAAACTATACGAAATGATTGGTGAGTTGTATGATATGCCTAATTATCACGAACTTGATTTAACACCTTTTTTTGCCCCATTTTACATGTTGTTTTTCGGGTTATGTTTGGGTGATGCCGGTTATGGTTTTATTTTAGTATTGGTTGCTATTTTTGCACGCAGTAAGGTAAAACCTTCGCTAAAACCAATTTTGTCGTTACTAGCTTGGCTGGGAGGAGCTACAGTAATATTGGGTACAATTAGCGGAACATTTTTTGGATATAATCTTTTAGAATCTGAAATTCCGTGGCTTGAGTCAATAAAAAAGTTTATGCTTAATCCCGATCAACTTTTTTATACAGCTTTGATAATTGGAGTTGTACAAATAATGTTTGGTATGATAATAAAAGCTGTTGGAAAAATGCGTCGTTTTGGCCTTGCTGACTCGTTATCCACCTGGGGTTGGATAATTGCCATTTTGGGTTGTGGTGGTACTTATTTGTTTTCTTCTTATGGAGGAATACAACCTGAAATTGCAAAATGGGCTTATATAATATCAGGAGGAATCGGAGGCCTTTTAATATTTGTTTTGAATGATATTAAGCGTAATCCATTGATAAATATTGGTGCAGGACTGTGGGATACTTACAATATGGCAACCGGCTTATTGGGTGACGTTTTATCTTATATCCGATTATTTGCACTCGGAATCTCAGGAGCTGTTATGGGTTTTGTATTCAATGACTTAGCAATCCAACTTAGTGGAGACATTCCTGTTGTAAGCCCGATAATCATGATAGTAATTATGCTGATTGGTCACAGTATCAATATCTTTATGTCGGGATTAAGTGCATTTGTACACCCTATGCGTTTAACTTTTGTCGAATTTTATAAGAATTCAGGTTTTGAAGGTGGCGGTAAAAAATACAAACCTTTTGCGCAATATAAAGAAGAAGAATCTCTATTTTAAAATAAAATATAAAGTAAAAATAAATAAATCAATTTAAAACAAAAAAATTATGGAACCAATTATTTTAGCTTACATCGGAATCGGATTAATGGTTGGATTAGCCGGCGTAGGAAGTGCATTTGGTGTTACAATTACAGGAAATGCAGCCATCGGAGCTTTAAAGAAAAATGCTGACGCTTTTGGTAATTATATGGTTTTAAGTGCCCTACCGGGTACTCAGGGATTATATGGCTTCCTTGGTTATTTCTTATTAGCAAGTAAATTAACCCCCGATATGACTTGGGGAACTGCCGCTGCAATTTTTGGAGCAAGTATTGCTCTGGCTCTTACCGGATTATTTTCAGCCATTCGTCAGGGACAGGTTTGTGCCAATGGAATAGCCGGAATCGGATCGGGTTATGACGTGTTTGGAAAAACATTAATTTTAGCTGTTTTCCCAGAATTGTATGCTATTGTATCGTTAGCTGCTGTTTTCATGATAGGAAACGCAATATAAAACAACTTTCTAATTGTTAAGAAGCTCAAACGTTTCAGCGTTTGAGCTTCTTGCATTTTGGTTTTCCTCTAAAATAAGTTACATTTGCATATATAATTGTAAGTTACAATTTATGATAAAGAAAAATCCTCCAAAATTTAAATCGTTTTTAAATAAATTGCGTTTTCAATACCGGGTTTCGGTGCTGAACGAGAATACTTTGGAAGAATCTTTCCATGTTCGACTCTCGCGGTTAAGTGTTTTGATTTATGGATCTACATTGGTATTTCTTACCTTTATTGTGCTTACCATTCTTATTTTTTTATCGCCCATACGTTATTATTTACCCGGTTATGGCGATTCGGGAAACAGGGGAAATATTATTCACGAATCAATGCATACCGACTCCATATTAAGCCAGATCGAAATACAATCAAATTATCTAAATGTAATTAAAGGTGTGATATCGGGCGATATAAAAGCCGACTCAATTACTGATCTGGACTCAGTTACTTTACAGGAGCAATCCAAAATTATGCTCGAAAAGTCCAAAGCTGAGAAGGAATTTGTCGAAAAATACGAAAACGAGGAAAAATTTAATCTTTCTTCCATAAATCCTAAACCGAATGAAAATATGTATGTTTTTTTTCGACCAACAAAAGGTGTAATTTCTTCCACATTTAATCTGAGTGACAAGAATTTTGGAATCGATATAATTACTTCTCCCAACGAAACCGTTGTTAGTGTATTGGCCGGCACGGTTGTTTATGCAGCATTTACATTCGATTTTGGATGGGTAATTCAGATTCAACATGAAAACAATTATTTGTCGGTATATAAATTTAATACCCGATTACTAAAAAGAGTTGGTGATAATGTGAAAGCAGGTGAGGGAATTGCAATTACAGGAGAAACCGGCGAAAATAAAACCGGTAATCATTTTTATTTCGAACTTTGGCAGCAGGGAAAACCCATCAATCCGGAAGATGTAATTATATTCTAAATGTTTGAAGAGTTTGAAGAGTTTGAAGAGTTTGGAATTTTTAAATCGTAAATTGTAAATAGTTAAATTGTAAATATAAAGGTGTCAGATATAAAAAAGCAAATAGCAATTCTTGGTTCTACGGGTTCAATTGGAACTCAGGCGCTTGAAGTCATTACTGATAATAATGATTTGTTTGAGGTTTATGCCTTAACGGCTAATAATCAGGTAGATTTGCTGATTGAACAAGCGCGTAAGTTTCGACCCGAAATGGTTGCTATTGCCAATGAATCTCATTACCTGAAACTTAAAGAAGCTTTGGCTGATTTGCCCATTAAAGTTTTTGCAGGGAATGAATCTGTAGCACAAGTGGCTGAAATGCAGCCTATTGATATTGTCCTAACTGCTATGGTCGGTTATTCGGGATTGAAACCGACAATGAATGCAATTAAATCCGGAAAAAAAATTGCGTTAGCCAATAAAGAAACATTGGTGGTTGCAGGCGAATTGATTTGCGATTTGGTAAGCAAGCACAATGCAGCCATTATACCTGTCGATTCGGAACATTCTGCCATTTTTCAATGTATGGCAGGTGAAGGAAATAACCCGGTCGAAAAATTAATTCTTACAGCTTCGGGTGGTCCTTTCCGTACAAAATCGATGCGCGAACTTGAACATGTAACGAGTGCACAGGCGCTGAAACACCCAAATTGGGATATGGGCGCAAAAATCACCATCGATTCGGCAAGCATGATGAACAAAGGATTCGAAATTATTGAAGCAAAATGGCTTTTCGGAGTAATGCCCGAACAAATTGATGTGGTTGTTCACCCACAATCTATAATTCATTCGATGGTTCAGTTTGCCGATGGTTCTATCAAAGCTCAACTTGGTTTGCCCGATATGAAATTGCCGATACAATACGCATTTACTTATCCCGATAGGCTGAAAACAAATTTTCCGCGACTCGATTTCAATATTTGTTCGCAATTTACTTTCGAACAACCTGATTTGGAACGATTCCGAAACCTGGCTTTTGCTTATTATGCCATGGAAAAAGGTGGAAATATGCCATGTATCTTAAACGCTGCCAACGAAATAGTGGTTGCCGAATTTCTCAAAGATAAAATCGGATTTTTGCAAATGAGCGATATTATTGAAAAAGTGATGGCTAAAGCTGATTTTATCGCTCATCCAACTTACGATGATTATGTGAAAACAGATGCGCAGGTGAGAGGCCTTACAAAAGATTTTATTTGATTCAGTTGTTTGGTTTCAAAAGTATAGCGTACTGACGAATTGTCAGATTCTTATTTTAAAACAGCAAAAAAATTAAGATTAAAATATTTTTTACATTTAAAACTTCGTTAATTCAATTTTTATAAACAAACGCACAGTTTTTGATGTTATGAATGTTCGCAAATTGAAATCAATGGTTTAGATTTCACATTCCAAAATTATTTTTTAAAAATACATTATTCACAATAACTCTGATAAATAAACGATTCAGAGCAAATAACAATTTATGGAAACTTTTTTAATCAGGGCAGTACAATTAATTCTCAGTTTATCGATATTAGTGTTTTTACACGAATTTGGTCATTTTTTCTTTTCACGACTTTTTAAAGTTCGGGTTGATAAATTTTATATGTTTTTCAACCCCAATTTTTCATTGATACGGGCAAAAAAGATCAACGGAAAATGGCAAGTGCGATATTTTGCCAAAAATGTTCCTGCTAACGAGCGACCAAAAATTGGTGCTGACGGCGATGTACTATTAAATGATAAGGGCAAAACAATTTATGAACCAATTCCACTCGAAGAATTAGCAGATGATGATTGGCGCAAATATCCTGAATCGACAGAGTGGGGCATTGGTTGGTTGCCATTAGGCGGTTATTGTAAAATTGCCGGTATGATTGATGAATCGATGGATACGACTCAGCTTCAACAAGAACCGCAACCCTGGGAGTATCGTTCAAAACCGGTTTGGCAGCGTTTGCCAATAATTATCGGTGGTGTGTTGGTCAATTTTATTCTGGCCATGGTCATTTATTCGGCAGTGCTTTTTACTTGGGGGCAGGAATATTTACCATTTAAAAATGCAACTTACGGTTTAAATTTTTCACAGACTCTCATTAATAACGGTTTTAAAAACGGTGATAATATTATTTCAATTGATGGAAAACCTGTTGAGCAGCGTTCGGATGTTATCGAAAATATACTGATTGATGGTAAACGAAATGTAATATTGTCGCGTGGCGGACAAACAATTGATTTAAAGCTGCCGGCCAATTTTGCTCAAAAAGTTTTAGCAGCGGAGGAAAGCGATTTAATTTCGGTTCGGTATCCGTTTGTAATTCAGGAAGTATCTGCCGGAAGTGCGGCTGACGATGCAAAATTGCAAAAAGGTGACAGTGTAGTTGGTATAAATGGAAAACAATTATTTGTTTTTCAGGACATTGCTACAGAATTAAATGCTTCAAAAAATTCTCAGATTGATTTGTCGTTTTATCGTAACGGACAGTTGATGCAATCAAAATTACAGGTGAACGAAAATGGAAAACTTGGAGTTGGACTGAAATCACCGTACGAATTTTTTAAGACAAATAAAATTGAATATGGATTTTTTGAATCGATTCCGGCAGGGATAAGTCTTGGTTGGGAAACTCTTTCGAGCTATGTAAAACAATTTAAACTTATTTTCTCGAAAGAAGGAGCCAAGCAATTGGGTGGATTTGGTAGTATTGGAAAAATGTTCCCGCAGTTTTGGGATTGGCAAATTTTCTGGTCAATGACTGCTTTGTTGTCAATCATTCTGGCATTTATGAACTTTTTACCAATTCCGGCTTTGGATGGTGGATATGTGTTGTTTCTGCTTTACGAAATGATTACCGGTAAAAAACCGAACGATAAGTTTTTGGAATATGCACAAACAGCCGGTTTTATCCTGCTATTCTCGTTGCTTATTTTTGCCAATGGAAATGATATTTTCAGGGCAATATTTAAATAATTTGTAATTTGAATTTCAACTGCTGTCAGAGCATACAACTGCTGTCAGGGCTTTCAGCCGCTGACAGAGTTGATAAACCAAATATGTAGAAAACTTTCAAACTCCAAACTTTCAAATTTTTTTAAATGATCCCAACAATTCTATGTTATCCCAAATGCGGAACGTGCCAAAAAGCTGTAAAATGGCTCAAGGCAAACAAAATTGAATATAATTATCGTGCGATAAAAGAAGAAAATCCAACCGTCGAGGAATTAATTGTATGGATAAAAAAAAGCGGATTGTCAGTAAGTAAATTTTTCAATACCAGCGGATTGCTATATAAGGAAAATAACATGAAAGATAAGGTGAAAATCTTATCCGAAAGCGAATTGATTGATATTCTGGCTTCCAACGGATTAATGGTTAAGCGCCCGATTCTACTCGCGGGAGAGAAGGTTTTGGTAGGTTTTAAAGAAGATGATTGGACGGATTTATTTTCGAAATAATATTAAAAAAACAGGCTGTTTGAGAAATCAATCAGCCTGTTTTTTAAATATAATATTTTAATAAAATAATAAATATGGTTTTGTACCTGAAACACGAAACCTGAAACCTGAAACACGAAACCTGAAACACAAAACACGAAGTACAAAATTTATTTAACAAGTTTATATTCCACAAACGCTTCAATTGCTTCGTACGATGCCAAACCAAGTTTATTGTACAAGTCGGCTGTGGCTTTGTTTCGTTCTTCAGCACGTTGCCAGAAAAGCCGCTCATCGCCACCCATAAACGGTGCACTTTCCATTTGTGACTGGTGTTTCAGAATTGAATTGCGTTTCTGACGAAGTTGTTCGGGGCTCATAGGCACTGCCATTTCAATGTGGTCAATTTCCCACTCAGCCCAAGCACCGCGATACATCCAAATACGACATTTTTTCATCCACTCGGTATTTTTCAATTCATCAATTGCAGCCAAAGCGGCATTCAGACATACTTTATGTGTGCCATGTGGATCTGCAAGATCACCGGCAACAAATATCTGATGCGGTTTTATTTCCGAAAGTAAATCGATTGTTTTCTGTACATCAATTTCCGATAGTTTTCCTTTTTGAACTTTGCCGGTTTCGTAAAACGGTAAATCGAGAAAATGTACATTTTCAGGGTTCGCGCCAACGTATCTGCATGCACTTCGGGCTTCTTCGCGTCTGATTTGTCCTTTGATAAAAAGTATTTCTTTTGTATCAGAATCGCCAATGCTTTTCTTTTCTTTCAGAAAATTAAGCGAGTTATCTATGGTCGAAATTAGATTTGAGAAATCTGAATCATAATTAGTTACCAAATTTTTAACTACAGATAATGATCGTATTACTTCATCATCGCCAACAGCAATATTCCCCGAAGTTTGATATACAACATGCACTTCATGCTGCTGATCTACCAATCGTTGAAAAGTTCCACCCATCGAAATAACATCATCATCCGGGTGCGGACTAAAAATTATCACTCGTTTAGGGAACGGTTTGGCTCTTTCCGGTCGGTGAGTATCATCTGCATTCGGTTTTCCGCCGGGCCACCCGGTGATGGTGTGTTGAAGATCGTTGAAAATACGAATATTTACATCGTAAGCCGAACCGTAAAGCGAAAGAAGTTCATCTAATCCGTGTTGATTGTAATCCTTATTGGTAAGTTTCAGAATTGGCTTGTTGGTTTGTGAACATAACCAGACTATGGCACGACGAATCATCTTATCAGTCCAGTCACATGAACCAACCAGCCACGGGTGACTCAGTCTTGTAAGTAATTGAGCGGCATCAAGATCCAAAACCACTTTGGCATTTTTATGTATTTGAAGTATTGAAGCAGGAACGTTATCGTCCACTTTACCTTCAATAATTTCTTTAATAATGCCGGCTTTCTGTTTTTTGCAAATAATCCTACAAGGGTCTTGAGTTGGGCTCATGTAAGATTACTAAGATTTACCGCAAAAGTCTCCAATTTTAAGAATCCAGGGTTGCCAACTTTTGATCAAATATTTGAAGGTT
>JAKLIM010000144.1 GCA_022709605.1 Bacteroidota bacterium
CATCAACAACACTTACTTCGTCGCAAATAGGATCAATGACTGCCAAAAACTATTGCCGGGCATTGGTTACCATTGGAAGTTGTTCTGATATATCAAATGTGGTTACTTTGGATGTTTGTCCAACACAAAATGTATGGAAAGGTGAAAGTACAGACTGGAATACACCGGCTAACTGGAATTCGGGAGTAGTTCCGCTGCCTTGTAATAATGTCATTATACCTTACACGGATATTCCTAATTTCCCTGCAATTTCAGGGGATAATGCAGTTTGTAATGATCTTATCATCACTCCGGGTGCAAAACTGACACTAAATGATGGCGAAACACTTTTTGTGGATGGTAATTTAGTGATTGAAAGCAATAAAACCTTGGGTACAGGAACATTTGTTGACAACAATGCAGCCGGCGGATTAACAATTGGCGGAACAACTACCGTTCAGCAATTTCTGACTGGCAGCTCTACATTAGAAAGGTTTCCTCAATGGTACATTTCGAGCCCGGTAGCTGGTGGAACGAGTACTACTTTTGATGCTTTGGCAGCAGAAAACAAACTTTTTTACTGGACTGAATCTACGCATTCGTTTACCGAAATCGAAGACAATGTTTCACCGTTGGTTATGGCTAAAGGTTATATTGCACGCATGGGTACCGATGAAACTACGGTGAATTTTACCGGAACCGGACTCAACACCGGACCGGTTGAGGTTACCGGTCTAACCTACACCGGCACCACGCATAATAACAGGAGTTATCATCTAATTGGAAATCCTTATCCATCATTCCTCGATTGGGACGACTTGTGGAATTTTCAAACAACACTATTACAACCCACTTTATTCATTCGGTATGCCGATGGCAGTTTACATTATTACAATGCGGTAAATGGAACAACGTCAAATACCAGTGCAAATTCTGACATCAAAACGGCATTTTCTCCCGGATTGATAGCTCCTTTGCAATCATTCTGGGTTGAAGTTGTTGGCGAAACCACACCAGGCAACGAGGGCACAATTTCATTTACAAATGCCAATCGTTCGCATCAACCTCAGCCGGCCAATAAGTTGAAAGCTCCGGCAGTTTCTGACACGCAATTGTTGCGATTACAGGTGTCAAACGGAGTCGGTAGCGACGAAACGGTTATATTGTTTAACGAAAAAGCACAAAACCAGTATGACCTTTGGGATTCGCATAAAATGTTTACCGGAATAGTACCTGAAATTTACACCATGGCCGGTGTTGATAAGCTCGCCATCA
This sequence comes from Bacteroidota bacterium, assembly GCA_022709605.1. Taxonomy (GTDB): domain Bacteria; phylum Bacteroidota; class Bacteroidia; order Bacteroidales; family Paludibacteraceae; genus Paludibacter. The sequence goes on from JAKLIM010000144.1 coordinate 1,255, forward strand.
ATGGATTGAACAGTGTTGAAACAACAAATGTAATACCATTAGGTTTCCGTACCGAAACTGCCAACAGCTTTAACCTGTCGCTTTCGGAACTACAGGAGTTTAAATCAGGAACTGCAATAACACTTATCGACAATAATACATTGCCAGTTACCGTGACCGATCTTACATCAGGTTCATATACTTTTAATTCTGATGCAACCGATAATTCGAGCCGCTTCACCATCATTATTAAAGCACCCGGTGCAATTACAAAAGCAATAAATCCGGAAATGAGTAATGCTTTTGTGTATACAAATAATAATCAGCAGTTGACAGTTATTTGCAACGAAACATTAACTGATAATGCAAATGCAATCATTTTCAATAGTATGGGACAACAAATTTCGACAAAAAACCTTACGAGTACCATTACAGTTTTTGAAGAAAAAATTACTCCCGGAGTTTATCTTGTAAAAGTAAAAAATGGATCAAAATCAACAACAGAGAAAGTAATTATCAAATAGCGAACAATTATGGAAACAATTAAAGAACTGAATTTAAAAAAAGTTTATAAAACACCTGTTATACAAAATATAGCAATTGATAATGAAATTTCTCTTATTCTGACTTCGATTCCGCAACCTGCACGACCGTATGATAAGGATTCAGAGGATTTCTCCGTAAATAATCCATTTAAACAGGTTAATGATTTCGGGAGTATGAGCTAAAAAGACAATAATTATCCTAACAATAGGATGTAAAATGCAAAGTTCAGTGTTGATACTGAACAATATCGCAATCCGGACATGAATCTCATGTTCGGATTGAAGGAGAAAACAGGATCGGAGTTGCAAGTCATTGGATATTAAAGAAACTGATAATCCTCAAAAGATAAACCTAACAGAATGATTCGAATTCTGTTAGGTTTATTAATTTCATATTTAAATGTCAGAAAGTTAGAGAGAATAAAACACCCCGGCATGTATTATCGATAACGCCTAAAAACACTTCTACTCATAGAATCATAATCTGTTTTTCACTTAAAGTCATCAGAACAAAATGTTGGTTTGGCATTTTCATTTTATAGGAGTCAGAAACATGAATTTTTCTATTTTCATCTACTTCGTTTCATAAACATTCCCGCTTTGAGTTGTCAAAAATTGCCGAAACTACATTGCATCAGGAGCAAAGCCCTGTCAACAACTGTTGAGACCATTTTTTTGTTGGAGCAAAGCACTGTCAATAACATTTGAGACCATTTTGTTGTTGGAGCAAAGCCCATTCAACAACTGTTGAGCCCATTTTGCAGTTGGATCAAAGCCCTGTCAACAACTGTTGAGACCATTTTGGAGTTGGAGCTGTGTAGTTTCAACAGAAAAACATCTGTTTTTCTGTTTTCTATACATTCGGAAGTTTTATAATTAAATAAGCAAATAGTTGCAGTGACGAGTATGAGTCAACGTTTCGGCGGCATCAGAAGCGGGTAAGTGAATAATAATAATCAAACTATAGTATTATAAGGAACGTAAGGTCATCGAAACTAAGTAATTAGGAATAAATAATAATATATTTTGATGTTTATGTTTGATGAAATATATCAGGAAATTCGCTTGTCCCTAAATAAATCAACAATCTTGCGGTATTTGGAAACATATCAATAAATATTATGTGTTACTTATTTATATTCGGCTTCATTTCCATTAGTAATAAGTCTATATTTTTATGTTGGAAGTGGTTATTATTTGCTGCGAATAACTATCCGGAAAGCTATCGGGGTATAAAACACATAGGAATTAATTAAATCAGGACTATCTTTACGAAAATCTATTCATTTAATAAATATTTCAATAAGCGTTTGTTAAAATTCAATTTTTAAACCAAGTTCAAATTAACAAATATTATTGGCTTCTCCCATGAAAAAATTAGCACTTAGAAAATTATTTTTAATTTTAATAACCAAATAGATCAAAATAATATGTCATTTTTAATATTATTTTATATATTTGTAGTTTAATTCATGAAAATAAACAAATTATTCACTAAAAACAAATTATCATGAAAACTAAACTTGTATTATTATTATTATTGACTATCGGTTTATTACCAACACAGAGTCAAATTATTTTTCAACCATCAAGCGGAGCCAATAATGGGCAAGATAACGGCAGTGAAACGTCAGGTAAAGATTCATGGGTAAACAGGGATTCTCCAACAACTAATTACGGCAGTTTAAATTATTCTTTATCGTCGCCTCGTAGCAGCTGTAATGTAAGCGACTATAAAATGTATTTTAAGTTTGATGTCACTAACTTACCAGCTATTGTAAGTGCTGTTTATTTTGGGGTGACTCACATTAAGCATGATAATTATTGCTACAGTAATTGTAATGCCAATTTCTATTTTTATCGTTGCACAAGCGAATGGGACGAAATGGCATTAATTCAATCAAATTTACCATCCGAGGATCCTACTTCTTTTTATGGACCAATAAATATTACATTCCCTAATGATCTTGGGAATAAAGAGTACGATATTACTCCAACCTATCGATTTTGGAAAGAAAATCCCGGTTTGAATTTCGGTTTTGTAATATATTCTCCCACTTTAGGTTGTAATAATGCTTCAGTTTTTTTTGGGGTAAAAACATCTGATGATGCCATCGAAAACGAAAGACCTTATTTGAAAATCGTAAATAGCACTACAGCTTTAAATCATCAGCAAACTACAAAATCAACTCCTTTTCCTAATCCATTCGATAATAGAATAAATATCGATGTTAGTAATGTATCATCGTGCTATTTTACTGATATTAAAGGGCAAATGATCAACGCGAAATATGACGCATCTTCCAAACAGTTTCAAACAGAAGATTTTCCGAAAGGAGTATACTTTCTTCATTTGTTAGCCAGCGGTAAAAATTCAGTTTATAAGCTGATAAAATTATAGATTTACGCAATTTACTTTCATCTTGATTTTTGCATATCTTATTGATAAACAGAAAAGACACAATTTTTTGTGTCTTTTTTTTTAGATTGAAAAATAAATATCTGCAACGAAACTTATTCGAATATCATATTATATTCCGTTAGTTCGGAATACATAACCCATTACAAAAGTGCTGTTTAAAACCCAGCTTGCTGCAGGCAGTCGTTAACCGAATCACAGGATAAAAATAAACTTTAAACTGCAATTTCAGCTTTATAGTTGTATCCCCACTGTAACATTTAATGGACTGTTTTCTAAATTATTATATTGCTCTTTTATGTCAATGCCTCTAAGCAACTGATACCTTATATCGGCTCTGACATGCCCCAAAATATGGATACCAACTCCGACTTGCCAGTGGTAAGTAAATTTTTGCATTACAAATTCTTCCTGCAATTCGGACAACGGAGCATAAAAAACCGGTCCTCCCATTATATGCAAGCTTAGAATCTTCAGATCCAGAAATCTTAATCCCACTAAAAGTGGTGCCCGAATGGTCGGAACTTTTTCAGAAGAAATACTGCTTTCCTTTGCAGGATACATGGCGTAATAAACTTCGGGTTGTAGATAAAAGGAGTAACCCATTTGCAAAAATGCGCCCCATTGATAACCATTATGTAGCTGATCCATGATCTCTTTTGGCTTGAAAGTTAACGGATGCATATCGTATCCATATTTCATGCCGATTTTAAAAAAAGGTTCGCGACGGGGTTTCAGTTTGTCGGCTGCGTAATTATCCACTTCCTGGGCTACTACATTGGACAACAATGAAAAGAAAAGGAAACTAACAAGGAGTTTTGACTTCATGTTTTATTATTTTTTTATTTGATTTTTAACCGCAAAACGATTAATTACAAAACAAAAAAACACACTTTCATGAGTAATAGTAAGCTTAAAATGTAATAACGCGATAAAGTTACGCTTTAAAATATGACTAACAAATTATTTAACAAAATGTTTCGAAAACAGGTAAAATTACAACAATTATTCAACCTTTTGAAATGTAATGTTTACAATATTATTACAAACAACGTATTGAATTAGGGTTGAAATATACAAGTGAATAAAATACTTGATGCGATTAAATAAAACATAAATAATTGGGTAAGCGAACGGTTTATGTAGATTACATTTCGTTAGTTCAATGCAGTATATAACAAAAAAATCAGGTAAATATACTCCTATATTTACCTGAATTGATGATTACAAATTGATTACAGATTCAATTGAATCCAAACGTTTTATTTCTTTTCTATTTTAATATTGCGACGATTTACATACACCGACAATAGAATTGAACTCGTGAGTAACACAACGATAACGCCTAATGACGCAAAATTAGAAATATGGAAACTATAGCCCAATTCTTGCATAAGTTCATTAACGATCATTTTAATTCCGATAAACGATAGAATTCCTGCCAAGGCATATTTCAGGTACTGGAAAAACTCCATAATACCACTCAGGGCAAAATACAACGACCGTAATCCGAGTATGGCAAAAATATTTGAAGTGTATACGATAAACACATCTTTGGATACTGACAACACTGCCGGAATAGAATCGACCGCAAAAATAAGGTCAGAAACCTCAATCATTAATAATGCGATAAAGAATGGAGTAGCGTAAATCATTTTGTTTTTCTTCACAAAAAAGTGCGGAACCGACCGATCATCGGTTACAGGCATAATTTTTTTGAAGACTTTAATCACCACGTTTTTCGACGGGTCATAATCCTCCGAATCATCTTTTTCGAACAACATGTGAACGCCGGTATACACCAGAAAAGCCCCGAAAATATACATTACCCACGCAAATCGTTCGATAAGTGCTACACCCGCAAAAATAAATACAGCCCTCATGACAATGGCGCCAATGATACCCCAAAACAAAATCCGGTGTTGATATTTAGGTTCAATTTTGAAAAATCCGAAGATCATGATAAACACAAAAAGATTATCAACACTCAACGATTCTTCAATCAGATAACCCGTTAGAAATTCGAGTGCTTTCGTTTTTCCTAATTTCATTGCTTCATTAGGATCAAGATCAAAGATATTAAAATGCCCGATCAGCACATAAATACCGATATTGAAAACCACAGCAAGTCCAATCCAGAACATACTCCAGATAAGTGCTTCCTTTACTTTAATTACAGAATCTTTTTTGTGAAACACAAAAAGATCGAGCGATAGCATAACAACAACAAAAACTACAAATCCAATCCAAAAAGATATACTTACTTCCATATTTTTAAAACCAATTAATTATAAAATTCATTACAAATCAGCAATTTACCAAACATAAATTGACAGTTAAAACAAAGCGCAAAGATACTTAAATAAAACCAATTGTACAAAAGTGTTAAGCTCCGCAAAACCCTTTTAACAAGGGTATCAGGGCTTTGATAAATCAAAAAATAAGATTATCTTTGTTGAATTATTATTGTTTTTACCTTAAATTTATCTTTAAAGAATTAACTTCGTAAGATTTATTCAATTGACAAATTGCTGTTTGTTAATTCATCCATTGAATCGAATATGCAAAATAAACATCTTAAAACCTGGCTCATTTTTGGAGCGATGACTATTATATTCATCGTTCTCACGTATGTGCTTTTTCAGAAAGCAGCGGGTTTAAAACGATGCTACTACAATTTCGCAAATTAGTAAAAGTCCTAACGCAGCCGAAAATTTTAATTTCTTCAAGATTTCAATACTGCATAACATTGCCGAACCATTGGCATTGTTGCTGCTTCAGATTATTTCCATTCTTATTTTTTCAAGAATTTTCGGATGGTTGTTCACAAAAATGGGACAACCTACTGTTATCGGCGAAATACTTGCCGGAATTGTTTTAGGTCCATCGTTATTGGGACTTTTCTTTCCTGAAGCCTATAATTTTTTATTCCCTGCAAAATCGCTCGACAATTTATACATATTAAGTCAGGTTGGTCTTATTTTATTTATGTTCACCATAGGCATGGAACTGAACATGAGTGCATTGAAAAATAAAATGGGGGCAACTTTTGTTATCAGCCATGCCAGCATAATTATTCCTTACTTTTTTGGCATGTTGGTAGCCTATTTTTTATACGCCGAATTTGCAAATCCCGAAACCGGATTTCTTTCATTTGCTTTATTTATAGGCATTTCGATGAGTATTACCGCTTTTCCGGTTTTGGCGCGAATTGTTCAGGAAAAAGGATTAACCAAAACTCATCTTGGAACAATTGCCATTGCAAGTGCCGCCTTTAATGATGTAACAGCGTGGTGTATTTTGGCCGCTGTGATAGCCATTGCCAAAACCGGAAGTATAGCCAGTTCGCTCTACACCATTGGGTTTTCTGTCATTTATGTGTTCATTATGTTGTATTTAATTCGTCCGTTTCTGAAACGGGTCGGCGATATTTATCACAGCAGTGAAGTTTTAAATAAGAATATTGTAGCCTTTCTTTTTCTTATATTAATTTTATCATCTTTTGCCACTCAACTCATTGGTATTCATGCTCTATTCGGAGCATTTCTGGCAGGCGTAATTATGCCTCCGCTTCCAAATTTCCGTAAAATGATTATTGAAAAAGTAGAAGATGTATCTCTAACTTTGCTACTCCCTTTGTTTTTTGTTTTTACCGGATTACGCACCGAAATCGGACTTCTGAATACGACTCATCTCTGGTGGATTTGTATTATAATAATATTGGTGGCAGTTATCGGTAAATTTGCAGGTGGTGCTTTCACTGCCAAAATATTAGGCGAAACATGGAAAGACAGTCTGTCCATCGGAGTTTTGATGAACACCCGCGGCTTGATGGAACTTATTGTGCTGAATATCGGATACGAAATGGGCATTTTACCTCCTCCTATTTTTGTAATGTTGGTTATCATGGCATTGGTAACTACTTTTATGACTTCGCCCGCATTATCGATCATCAATAGAATTTTCCCCGAAAAGAACATTGAAGAAGAATTTAAACTACAACAGGCACAGGGAATTTTCAAAGCCATCATAGCCATCGGGAATCCTGAAAACAGCAAGGTACTGCTTAACGTAGCCAAAACTGTACTGGATGGCACTAAAAACTCACTTGCTGTTACTGCATTTCACATAACACCCGGCACCGATACCAATCCTATTTACAGTGATCAATATTCAGCCGAAAGTTTTAAAGGAATTATCGAAGAGGCCGAAAAACTCCAAATTCCACTCCAAACCGAATATAAAATTACGGATAATATCGAACACGGCGTAGTAAGAATGGTAAACAATAATGCATTTGATTTCTTGCTTATTGGCGCCGGTATTTCTTTATCGGGAATACATTTTACAAAAGAAAACAAGCACTTTGTTAAGAGTAAACTCCTGAATAAAATTATAAACAGCGTAACCAAAACGCAAACCATTTTCTATCCGGGTTCACTTATCAAA
>JAKLIM010000145.1 GCA_022709605.1 Bacteroidota bacterium
TGTTCAACAAGTCCCTGAACTTTTGGTCCAAAAGTTTTAGTTGTATTCCAGTTACTACCATTGTAATCGGTAGATGGTCCTCTGAAAATAGCTTCAACTGAACCCGGCATTAACCAGTTTTGACCTGTAGTATAAAAAATATCAGCAAAACGTGTAGTAGCGGCATCCGCTTTAACATGATTATAAACATCTTTATATTTATATTCGGCTAAAGAATATTGTGTTTGACCACCTTCAACTAAACCAAGTATCTCACCAAATGCTTCAGCTGCCTTAGCACAATAAGTTGCATCGTAATCGTAAGTTTTAGTACCACCGGTTTGAGCTCCGTTTTTCATCAACGGACTTCCGGCCCAAAGGTAATTTTTACCCAGATAACCTAAAGCCATGATTTTGTTGATGCGCAACTGGTTTTTACCTTTGGTATTTTCACCAACTTTTGTATTATCCCAATTGATTGGTAATAATTCGGATGCTTTTTTGAAATCTGCTCCGGCTTTATCTGCACATTCAGCATAACTCAATCGTGGCAACGTGAGCTTTTCAGTAGCTGATAATACTTTATCAATATAAGGTAATCCACCTAAATATTGCATAAGTTCAAAATGCCACCATGCTCTGAAGAAGTACAACTGACCTGCAATAAGATCTTTTTGTTCCTGAGTAGCTTCTTTCAAATTATCAAGATTTTCTAATCCCATATTGGCTTTGCGAATACAATACCATGCATGAGCCCACAATGCGTGATCAAACTTATTCGTTGAAGTTGGATTTACACTTGATTTATCAAGCCAGTTTCCGGTTCCATTTTGCCATGCCCAAAAGTTACCAAGATCCACTTGGTTTGTCATGTGCCAGTTTCCTTCCAGGTTGAAAACTTCGTCATCGCCCCAGTTCCATGAAGCTGTCCAGTAATTCTTTTCTTTATCGGGAATACAATTGTATATTTCTTCTACAAATCCCTGAAAATTAGTAAAATTCTTAAAGGCTTCTTCTTCAGAAATTGTTGTGTCCGGTTCTTTATCTAAATATGATTCGCAAGAAACAAGACCAAAAGTCATGAATAGAAGTCCTCCGCCCAATATTAGCTTCTTATATATCTTTTTCATTTCATTCAAAAATTATAATGTTAATTTTAGACCTAAATTAAAACGTCTCATGGTTGGGTAAGCTCCCTGGCTTCCTGCTCCTGCAAAGTTAGACTCACGGTCATCAGGCATCTTAGACCAAACCCAAAGGTTATTTCCATTCAGGAATATTCTGAGATTATTCATTCCTAAACTTTTTACCCAATCGCCTTTGAAAGTATATGCAATTTCGGCATTTTTAAGACGAACATAAGAGCCATCAAACATGTATTGAGTTCCATCGTTGTAATTTGGAGTTGATGACCATCTTGGAGTAGTAATATCTGCATTAATATTATCATTAGCCCACCAGGTTCCTAAATCGTAAACTGTATTCAGTTTACTACCAAAACTTGTAAGGTTAACAACACGGGTTACATTATTAACACCGTAGAATTGCATAAATGCACTAAATCCTTTCCATTCGAAACCAAATGTAGCGTTATAGGTATTTTGCGGACTGCCTGAATAACCATAAGGGATATTATCCTTACTGTCAATTATACCATCGGCGTTAAAGTCAATCGCGTAATAATCACCCGGAAGCTTATGATTGTCTGTTTTGTCATGTGTTGTGCTACCATATACTTCATCGTAGTTATTAACAAAACCACCATCAACAAACGCTTTATTTTGGTCGATACTATACCCGGCAGACTTTTGATAAGCGGCATACAATTCAGGATCATCCTTTTCAAGAATAATATTTTTGGCATGAGTCATACTTAAGTTTGACCACAAACGCATTTTGTTTGCCAGTACTTTATTTAAGCGTAATTCAATTTCATAACCATCCGTACGAACTTTTCCTAAGTTGGCTGTAGCGGGTGTAGCTCCATAATAAGGTGGAACAGTACGTGTAGATCCGTTTACAAGTATATCGCGACGATTGTCGTTGAATACTTCAACACTACCGGCCATTAAACCACCAAAGAACGAATAATCTAAACCAAGATTGGCTTTTCTTACAGTTTCCCAATGTACAGCGGGATTTCCAACGGCTGATTCACGATACCAAGTATACGGACTGGTTCCATTGTTAACTTCGAGAGAAGAATTTCCACCGTAAGACCATTGAGTCATATATAACCATCGTTCTCTGATATTATCGTCCCCAATTTCACCGTAAGATGCTCTCAGTTTCAACATATCAATAAATCTCAATGGTTTCATGAATTTCTCTTCAGTAATCATCCAACCTGCAGCTCCCGAATTGAAGAATGCAAAACGATTTTCGGCACTGAATTTTTCTGAACCGTTGTATGCTCCATTGTATTCTAAGAAATATTTGTTTGCATAACCATAGGTAGTACGGAACACCCAATCTTCACGATAATTTGGAATCATACTACCCGTTGCAGTTTCCTGACGGCTCATAACTCCCATCGCCGATACATTATGTTTCCCAAATTCGCGACCCCAATTCAACTGGAGTTGGTAATTCAGGTTACGCTGTGTTGATCCGTTCTGAACAGATCCTCCGGAAGTTGTCCAGAGTACACTTTGCATGAAGTCGAACTTGTTGTTATTTTCGTACTCCTTTTTAAAGGTGGCTAATCCGGTTTCCGGATCAATCCATTTCTGTTGAGCATCATTATAAAGGTCATTTACTCCACGGTTAAACTCTACAAAAGCATTATCCCACGAAATACTTCCTCTGAAATTTAAACCTTTGGTTATAAATTTCAAATCTTGTTGAAGTACAAAGTCTGTGGAGATACGGGTTGTTGTAGTAGTCATCACACCTGCAAGCGCAAGGTTCGAAGCCGAGTTGGACACATTTGAAATACTTGGGTAAAATCCCCATGATCCATCGGCATACTGTGGTAAAAATACGTCAGGAGCAATGTTGTAAGCACCCGCCCATTGTTGAGCAACAGCCCAATCCGATGAGTTCGTTTGATTCCACGGGCTTTTCTTAATACCATTCGAACCAGAGATGTTTACCTTAAACTGTGTAGTTTTTGTAATCTGGAAATCGAGATTACTACGTACGTTTAATCTGTTATATCCATAACCTGATTGATAATTACGACCATTATCCCACTCTTCTAATAAGTCACCTTCATGTACAAAATCGGCAGAAGTAAAATATTTTACAAATGCATTACCACCGCTAACATTCAGACTTACGTTATTTGAAGTAGCATAGTCCTTGAAAAGGACATCCTGCCAGTCAACGTTTGGATATCTTTCGGCTTCGGCGGGATTGGTTGGATATCTGTATTTATCAATGATTGATTGTGGTTTGATATACGACCACGATTCCGGTGAAAGTCCGAGTTCGTTTTCAATAGCAACATTGCGCGCCATCAAAGCATCATACGAATCAAACTTATTTGGAAGTTTCGATGGCACTTTCATTGTCATATTGGCTGATACATCAATTTTGGCGGTACCTTCTTTTCCTCGTTTGGTAGTAATAAGGATTACACCATTAGCACCTTTTACTCCAAATACAGCAGTAGCAGATGCATCTTTTAATACTGAGATTGACTCTACTGAGCTAATATCGACACCGCTCATAGGGCGTTCGATACCATCGACCAACACTAAGGGGTCACTTCCATTCCACGAGCTGCTTCCACGAATAATAATTTTGGGATCTTCTTCGCCCGGTAAACCGGAACTCTGCATTGTAACTACTCCCGGCAAATTTCCGGTTAATGCAGCTCCCACATTCGAAACACCTCCGGCACGTTCGAGGACTTTTCCTGAAGTTTGTGTTATAGCACCAACAAGACTTTCCTTCTTCTGTTGGCCATATCCTACAACTACTAACTCTTCCAAATTCAGATTATCATCTACGAGTGTAACCTGAACATTTGTTTTCCCTTTCAACTGAATTTCCTGCGTTTGCATACCTAAATAAGATATTACAATCGTAACATTGGTATTTGGTACCGATAAAGAGAATTTACCATCGAAATCGGTTATTGTACCAACTGTTTTATCTCCTTTTAACACTACGGTGGCACCAATTACAGGTTCTTGTTGTGATGTTAATACTGTACCTTTAACAAATACTCTGTTTTGAGCAAAGGCTACGGTAAAACATGAAGTTACCAACAAGATTAAAAATGCCAATGAAAACTTCTTTACAAGTGTTGAAAAGAAAAAATGTGACATGATTTTTCTAGATTTTTTTTTCATTATTTTCTCATTAAACTTAAAACTTTATAAACTTGAATAATAAAATAACTTTAATTCGGGTTTTGTAAAACCAGAATTATGAAATACTGCAAATTCTTAATTTACATGTATTATTGATACGGTCATCAGCTATCGTCTTTTAACATATTTGTGGTGGAAATTTAAGGGTTAACTTATTTTGATTTCAATTAATTTCGGATTTCAAAATTGAAAAAATATTTGTGATTACAAAAAAATATTTGATTAACGGAGGGCTTTTTGTTTCATGACATTGGCACATTCACGTTATTAGATTTTATATGGTTTTACAGATTGCAAATTTAGATTCTTAAATAAAATATCGATTATAATTTTAGATAAATCATTTACATTTTAGATACATAATCTATAGTTTTAGTTACATCATTTAAAATTGTTGATCTGAATAATAAAAATATTCAATGAATAAAGCAGTTAAAAACCCTATATTTCATTGTTTACCAGCAGTTATTAGTCAAAACATCAAATAAAATGAATCCAATTGCTACTATATTCAATTCTACTACTATAGTTTTACCAAAAACAATGGTATATTACCCTACCAAAGTGTATCAGAATCATCATTTCAATTACAATTTTAAATAGATTTTACTGATTGCAAATTTAGTTTCATTAATAAATTATCGATTGTATTTATAGATACAATATTTATAATTACAGATATTAATAAAAATAAAAGAACAATTTGCACTTCATAAAAACAATAAACAATTTTATATATACTTGATTATCAAATAAATATATGGCATAAAATATAAGAAAAACCAGATTGTTTATAATTAAATTTCAAGTTTGTTGATCCAATATTCAAAATACCTCAATTCGAACAATACATTAATGGTTTCTAACTTTGTCCAAAAAATATTAATTCTACAAACATGTTATTTCAAAGAAATACAAAGAATTTATTCTTAAAATGTTTTTCTGAATTACAATTTTGAGAACTTATAATTTTTACCGGCCATCGTTTGAATATCGTATTCGTAAATCTGTTTTAAATTTATACCTTTGAATTGGGCTTTGTCCGACACCAATGGTGAAACAACCTGAACAGGTGCCAGCAATTGGTTAGCATTTTCACCTTCAGCTTTCCTGAGACCCGCTCCTTTCAAAGGTTCATACGATCTGATTCGTAAGTTACCGCCAATTTTTGATTTTACTATCAGGGCATTGATTTTGCCATCAGACCAATCCATCGTAACTTCAAAACCACCTCTGGCTACTAATCCAGATACCGAACCTTTACTCCATGCATCGGGCAATGCAGGCAAAATATGCACTGCTCCATCGTGACTTTGTAACAGCATTTCGGCAACTCCGGCAGTGAGTCCGAAATTCCCATCAATCTGGAAAGGTGGATGCGCTGTAAACATATTCGGATATGTTCTGCCGTTGGGACTTTCTTTCGAAGTAAGCGTCAACATATTATTTACGATTGAATAAGCATGATTTCCGTCGAGCAATCGCGCCCAGAAATTAACCTTCCAACCAATGGACCATCCTGTAGCCATATCGCCTCTAAAAACCAGTGTATTTCGGGCTGCTTCGAAGAGTTGTGGGTTTGTGTAAGGCGAAATCTGATTGCTCGGAAACAATCCATACAAATGCGAAATATGTCGATGGTCATTTTTGGGGTCATCCAAATCCTGTATCCATTCCTGTAACTGAGTGTGTTTTCCAATTTGCATTGGAGGCAATTTGAGAGCCATTGTTTTCAATTGTTCCCTGTAACCTTTGTCTTCATTCAGAATTTCGTTGGCAGTAAATGTATTCATCAAAATATCGTAAGCGATCTGATTGTCCATTGTGCAACCGGCTGTAACTGATGTTCCGAACGGTCCATGCTCCGGCGAAACCGATGGTGCTGTTACCATCCAACCATTTTGCGGGTCTTTAACCAGAAAACTGAGAAAGAAATCAGCCGAACCTTTCATTACCGGATAAATTTCGGCAAGAAATTTCTTGTCGCCGGTATAAAGATAATGTTCCCACAGATGACGACACAACCACGCACCTCCATTGGGCCACATTCCCCAATAGGCGCCATCAACTACGCCTGTTATTCTCCAAATATCGGTATTGTGATGAGCAACCCAGCCTTTTGCCCCGTACATTTTTTGAGCAGTTTCCTGTCCGGTTACACTCAAGTCCTTAATCATTTGGAAAAGAGGCGAGTGAGTTTCGGAAAGATTGGTGACCTCAGCCGGCCAGTAATTCATTTCGGTGTTGATGTTGATGGTATATTTGCTGTCCCAGGGTGGAACCAATTGATTAGCCCAAATTCCCTGTAGATTAGCCGGTTGACCACCCGGTTGTGATGAGCAAATCAACAAATACCGACCGTACTGAAATAATAAACTCACAAGCGATGGGTCATGACTTTTGCTGTAATTGAGAATACGTTCGTTGGTGGGCAATTTGGAATCTTCGGCACTTCCGATATTTAATTTTAATCTTTTGAATTGATTGGCATAAATGGTACTGTGCGTTTTAATTGCCGATTTGTAATTGTGTTTTAAAGCTGCATTTAATTTATCGGTTGCCTTTTTCTGTGGGTCGGCATTCACTGTTTTATAGTCAACAAAGTTTGTAGCTATTGACACATAAATAATTACAGATGTAGCATTGTTTACTGATATTTTGGAGTCGGAATAAACCACTGAACCACCATCGTTTTTAATTGTGGTGTGGGTTTGGTACCGAATTACGCCTTCAATACCTTCGTGGTTAGAACCTTGTCCTTCCAGAACCAAACAACTTCCGACTGATTTTACAATATTTTTGACAGGTGAAGAATAGGACAAATCGAAAGTCAGCACCGCTTTTTTATTTGCCGAAATTTTCATAATAAAAACATCATCAGCAAAAGATGAAAAAGCTTCCCTGGTATATTTTACACCATTTAAAGTATAAGTTGTAGTTGCTACAGCTCTGTTAATGTCTAATTCCCTGTATAAACCGGAATAAGCATCGTGACCCGGAAAATTCAAAATTACACTACCGGCAGTCTGAAAAGGCATACCATGAACCCGTGTAACGAAATTACTGTTTATTAGTCCTTCTGCGTCCTTGTTTTTACCATCAAAAATGAGTTGGCGAACCTGTGGTAAAACATTCAAGGCATTCGGGTTATCGTTTCTGCAAGGTCCACCACCCCAAATTGTTTCCTCATTGAGCTGAATTTCATCACGAACAGGATTTCCGTACACCATCGCACCAATGCGCGAATTTCCCAACGGCAAAGCTTCTTCCCAAACTTTGGCCGGTTTATTATACCACAATGTATTTTGTTGGGCAATAATTGAACTCCCAAACAATTGAAAAACAGCAATAAGAATCAGTGAATATTGATTTAGTTTCATACTATTTTAATTTCTTGATTAAAAATCTGAGACTATAAACTCTCGGCAAATTTCACTAAATCAACAAATTGATTTACATCTTCAAAATTCACCTTATTCGTTTCAATGTATTCTGAAACTTTTGCTTTTTTGTTTGAATATATTTTTTGGAATTGTTTAAAATTGGTGACTATTTTTCGTTTGTTGTTTTTCTCAATCCAATAAATTTTATACAACTTAGAAATTTCGTACGTATTATTCTGTAATATTGACATTTGTCCTCCGGATTTATATTCGGAGTAAGTTGTTACCGAAGCCACACCATCCGAACCACCATACCCGATAGTACGTGCTTTTGTCTTAGTTTTAGCTTTAATCTGCACGTATATTACAGGCGTTGTATCTAAAATTTCTTTCAGCCCTTCGGTATCGATCAGGTATTTCCTTTCGCCAATTAAAATATAGCCAATTATTTCAATCGACCCTACCACTTTTATCTGATTGTCTTTTTTATCAATAAAATAAAGACCCGGATCGATAAGATTATAATTTACTTTCTCCACAGTAGTTGTCCCGTTTTTATAGAAAATGGTTGCATTTTCAAACTTCGGGAATTGGAAAGATGTACTGTCTTGTGCAAAAACATTGCTACAAAAGACAATCGATAAAAATAGAAAAATCTGATTCATTTTCATGTGTATAATTTTTTTAAGTGATAAAAAATATTAAGTCAGCTGTACAATCAAATTGTACAGCCGATCCTAATAAAAACCAACTAAATCCACAAAAAACCACAAAAAAACCAACTAATAAAGAAACAATCATTTACAGAAAATCTAAAGCATTTTCGTCTGCTTTAGAAATTAAAAAAACTAATCTATTTTTACACCTAATTTCTTTTGTTTGAAAAAATTCTCTTATTGATTATAT
>JAKLIM010000146.1 GCA_022709605.1 Bacteroidota bacterium
AAAAAATTCAAGCCTGAAGATAAAGAATAAAGAATCAGGACGACAAGGTAATAGTATTATCACAGAAAATCTTGATTCTTGACTCTTAGTTCTTTTGTCTAAAAAAAATGGTAAATAGTAAATGAACAAATAGTAAATCTAATAATATGATTACTTTAAAAGACAACACAAAATATGCCCTCATGGTGGCTACAAGCATGGGCGTACGCATTACTCCGGTGAACGGACAACCTGTTCACAGCAGTAAATTGTTTGAAATGGAGGTTTCGAGCGCAGAAACGAATGTGGCAAGTATTTCTTCGTACTTAGGACTTCCGGTGAAAGTTTTAACAACTTTCGTCAAAGACAGTCCGATTGCACAAATGATTAAAAGTAATTTGCGTGCCCGCAACATGGACTACGAAGGAGTTGAAGTACCTCAAGGTGATCCCTGGGGTTATCGTCACCAATTTAATATTGCCGATAGCGGTTTCGGAACCCGTGGTCCACGCGTATTGAACGACCGTGCCGGAGAAGTCGGACGTACGTTGAACGTAAAAGATTTCGATCTGGAAAAAATCTTTGTAAAGGAAGGAGTTCAGATTCTTCATTTATCAGGTTTGATTGGCGCTTTGTCGGTTGAGACCAGTGAATTCTGCTTGCAATTGGCGCGGTATGCCAAGAAAACAGGAACACGAATTTCGTTTGATTTGAACTACCGTGCTTCATTCTGGAAAGGTCGCGACAAAGAATTGCGTGAAATTTTTACCGAAATTGCATCTGTTGCTGATATTTTGATTGGTAATGAAGAGGATTTCCAATTATGTCTCGGAATTAAAGGACCTGAAGCAGGTGGTAAAGGTATCGAAGCTGAAATTGATGGTTTCAAAGGAATGATTGGTCGCGTAAAACAAGCCTTCCCGAATGCTTCGGTTTATGCAACTACATTACGTCAGGTTATCAGTACCAACGAACATCTTTGGGGTGCAATTATGCTCGAAGGTGATGAATGGCAGGTTATTATGCCCCGAAAAATCAATGTGCTCGACCGTATAGGCGGAGGCGATGGTTTTGTTGGCGGTATGCTCTACGCTATTCTGAAAGGTTGGGAACCTGAAACATGGGCTCAATTTGGTTGGGCATCGGGTGCTCTTGCTACTACTTTCTTAACCGATTATGCACAACCGGCTGACGAAGAAATGATTTGGAGTATCTGGGGCGGAAATGCCCGCGTGAAACGCTAAGCTTATTTACTATTTATCTATTTACTATTTACAATTTAAGATTAGTTTATGACGAGCGATGAACTAAAAAAGCGGTTAAAGGTATTTGCTTTAAGAATAATTAAATTGTCTGAAAGTTTGCCGAATAACAAAACGGGAAATGCTTTAGGAAATCAGATTATTCGTTCAGGAACTTCACCGGGAGCAAATTATCGCTCAGCTTGTCTTGGTAAATCAGATAAAGATTTCCTGAATAAATTAAAAATGGTTGAGGAAGAATTAGATGAAACATTGTACTGGTTGGAATTAATAGTTGAGTCTGGTTTGGTGAAACAACAATTGCTGGATGATTTAATGAAAGAAAATAATGAACTTTTTAAGATTATTGTCAGTTCAATAACTACAATGAAAAAGAAAATTAATTCTTCGAAAGACAAATCAAATGATTCAATTAAATAGTAAATGTGAAAATTGTAATTGAGCTAACAAATTGTAAATAGTAAATGAATAAATAGTAAATAATATTATGTTATACTACGAAAAAGGTTCAATTGAAACCGAATTCACTTCGGAAGACCTCAAAGCGGGTCTTTTCGAAGCATTGGAGAAAATAGGAAAGAAGCACAAGGTGCTGGCTATTCCGCCTGATTATACGCGTTTACCAAGTCGTGCGGGTGAACTGACCGAATTTACCTGGCAGTATTATGGTGATGCATTGACCGATGTTTTACCGGCTTTGGGAACACATTCGCCCATGACGGCACATCAGATTGACCACATGTTCGGAACGATGCCTGCTTCGCTCATTCGGGAGCACGATTGGCGCAATGATGTAGTAACTGTGGGTTATGTGCCCGCCGAATTTGTAAAAGAAGTTTCGGGAGGTGCCGTGGAATTTCCATGGCCGGCTCAGGTTAACAAGCTGTTGCTCGAAGGTAATTTTGATTTGATTCTGTCCATTGGTCAGGTAGTGCCTCACGAAGTAGTGGGAATGGCCAACTACAACAAAAATATTTTTGTAGGCACCGGTGGAGTCGAAGGGATCAATAAAAGTCACTTTGTAGGTGCTGCTTACGGTATGGAACGCATGATGGGTCATGCCGATACGCCTGTTCGTCGCATTTTTAATTATGCTTCGGATAATTTTACCCAAAACTTACCCATCATGTACGTACAAACGGTAGTTGGTCTCGACAAAACCGATGGTAAAATTAAATGCCGTGGTTTGTATATCGGTGACGATTACGAAGTATTCACAAAAGCTGCAAAATTAGCACTTCAGGTAAATTTTGATTTATTAGACAAACCATTGAAAAAAGTAGTGGTTTATCTCGACCCAACTGAATTCAAAAGTACATGGTTAGGAAATAAATCCATTTATAGAACCCGAATGGCTATTGATGACGATGGTGAACTGATTGTATTGGCTCCTGCGCTGAAGGAATTTGGAGAAGACAAGGAAATCGACCGACTGATACGTAAATACGGTTATTTTGGAACACCTGCCACATTGAAATCATGTGACGAGAATGAAGAATTGCGCAACAACCTGAGTGCTGCTGCACATCTGATTCATGGTTCATCCGAAGGTCGGTTTAGCGTAACTTATTGCCCCGGAAAAGGAGCAGAAAACCTGACACAGTCCGAAATTGAAAGCGTAGGATTTAAATATGCTGATATTGAAGAAGTTTCAGCTAAATACGATCCGGCAAAATTACGTGACGGTTACAATACAATGCCTGATGGAGAAGAAATTTTCTATATTTCCAATCCTGCATTGGGTTTATGGGCGTTTAAAGAAAGATTTAAATATTAAACTGACTTGTGGATAGCTTAGAAGAAGTAAACTGGGGAATAATCGGCTGTGGAAATGTGACTGAACTTAAAAGCGGACCTGCTTTTAATAAAGTTGAACATTCCAGTCTAGTGGCTGTGATGCGCAGAAATGCCTCATTGGCAGAAGATTACTCTAAAAGGCATCATGTTGCAAAGTTTTATTCTGATGCAGATGATTTAATCAACGATCCGGATGTAAATGCAGTTTATGTAGCAACACCTCCTGATACGCATGCAATGTATGCCATTCAGGTGATGAAAGCAGGAAAGCCTGTTTACGTGGAGAAACCCATGGCCAGAACGTATGCCGAATGTCAGGAAATGATTCGTGTTTCAGAGGAAACCGGAATGCCATTATTCGTTGCTTATTATCGACGTACTTTACCGGCATTTCTGAAAGTAAAAGAATTGCTCGAAACAGGAGTGATTGGTAAACCTTTGACGGTAAATATTCAATTATACCGGGCATTTGGTGAGCGCGACCGATTTCCTGAAAAACAAACCTGGCACGTGAAACCTGAAATTTCGGGAGCCGGACATTTTTACGATCTGGCATCACATCAGTTTGACTTTCTTGATTTTGTGTTTGGACCAATAACTGA
Source organism: Bacteroidota bacterium (assembly GCA_022709605.1). GTDB lineage: Bacteria > Bacteroidota > Bacteroidia > Bacteroidales > Paludibacteraceae > Paludibacter. Next base: position 3,641 of record JAKLIM010000146.1, read on the forward strand.
AGTTTATGGCATAGCAACGAATGTAGCCGGATATTACGTACCGGAAGATACTGTTTCAGCGGTTTTTGGCTTTGAATACGGAGTTACAGGAACAGGAAGCTGGTCATTTGTGGTTGATAAACTTGCTGAAAAAGACAGCATTGAGATTTTAGGAACTGAAGGAAGCATCCAATTTCCTTGTTACGATAAAGGTGATGTAATACTCAAAACTGACGGCAAAATAAAGGAATTGAATTTTGTAAATCCTGAAAATATCTCTTATCATCTTGTAAAACAGGTGGTAGGAGCATTGAGAAAAGAAAATGAATGTGTTAGCACCATGTATTCCGCATCCCGTACAAATTGGGTGATGGAGGAAATTGTAAAATCATTTTATAAAAAAATAACGTGAAGATTATTATTGACGATAAAATTCCATACATCCGTGGTGCTTTTGAAGAAGTAGCAGAAGTGGTTTATTTACCCGGTTCAAAAACAACACCGGAAATAGCCAAAGATGCTGATGCCATTGTAACGCGTACGCGAACTATCTGCAACGAAAAACTGCTTGCCGGTTCTTCTGTGAAATTTATTGCTACAGCTACCATCGGTTACGATCACATTGACACCGATTATTGCGAAGCAAATGGAATACATTGGACGAATGCACCGGGCTGTAATTCTAAATCGGTGGAGCAATATATTGCATCGACTTTGATGGTTTTAGCAGAGAAAAATGGATGGAACTTAAGTGAAAAATGCATTGGCGTAGTAGGAGTGGGCAACGTAGGAAGTAAAGTGGCCCGCATTTCGAAAATTTTTGGTATGAAAGTGCTGCTGAATGACCCACCACGCGAACGTGCCGAAGGTTCTGAAGGTTCTGAAAAGTTTGTAAATCTGCAAACCATTATGAACGAAGCCGACATTATCACTTTGCATGTTCCGCTGAATATGAAAGGCGAGGATGCTACTTTTCATTTGGGAAATGAGACTTTCCTGAATGGATTAAAACGGCAGCCGGTACTAATTAATTCCTGTCGTGGTGAAGTAATTGAAACTGATGCTGTGAAATCGGCACTTAAAAATGGGCAAATATCGGCTTTTGTTTGCGATTGCTGGGAAAATGAACCGGATATTGATTTGGAATTGCTGTCGTTGACCGAAATTGCTACACCGCATATTGCAGGTTATTCCAAAGATGGAAAAGCTACCGGCACATTAATGAGTGTACAGGCGATCAGCGAATTTTTTGGACTGGGACTCGAAAACTGGAAACCAACGGTCGTTGAACAACCTGCAGAACCTGTTTTTGAACTGGATGGAGAAGGACTAAGCGATCAGCAAATTATTGCCCAAGCCATTATTCATACCTATGATATTCGAAATGATGATACGGCTTTCATAAATAATGTAGCTCATTTCGAGCAACTTAGAGGAGATTATCCTACACGCAGAGAATTTCCTGCTTTCACAATTCGTATTAAGAATTTAAACGAAAGCATACTAACAAAATTACAACAATTAGGATTTAAAATACAAACCACATAGGCAAATAGAAATCATAGAGACTATGTACTGAGTGGTTCAAAAAATTATAATAACAAATTATTAATAAACAAAATCATAGAAATATCAGAACCTAATGTGTTCTATGTGCCTATGTGGTTCAAAAAAAGAATTATGAAACAAAAAGCAGACATTGGATTAATCGGGTTGGCCGTAATGGGCGAAAACCTGGTGTTGAACATGGAAAGCAAAGGCTTTACAGTTGGAGTTTTCAATCGTTCAGTTGAAAAAGTGGACAAATTTATGGCCGGTCGTGGTGCCGGTAAAAATTTTATCGGCGCACATTCTATCAAAGAACTTTGCGACTCACTGGAAAAACCGCGCAAAGTGATGATGTTGGTAAAAGCCGGTCAGGCTGTGGATGATTTTATCGAACAACTGATTCCAAATCTCGAAGCTGGTGATATTATTATCGATGGCGGAAATACACATTTCCCTGATACAATTCGTCGTGCCAAATATGTGGAAAGCAAAGGTTTACTTTACATCGGAACAGGTGTTTCGGGAGGCGAAGAAGGTGCATTACTTGGACCATCCATCATGCCTGGCGGTTCTCCTGCGGCCTGGCCAGCAGTAAAAGACATTTTGCAGGCTATTTCAGCTAAAGTGGATGGTGGCGTTCCTTGTTGCGACTGGGTTGGCGAAGGTGGTGCCGGTCACTTTGTAAAAATGGTACACAACGGCATCGAATACGGCGATATGCAGATTATCTGCGAAGCTTATCAGGTAATGAAAGATTTACTCGGACTGAATGCCGACGAAATTCATCAGGTATTTAAAGAATATAACGAAGGCGATCTGGATTCGTATCTGATTGAAATTACCCGCGATATTATGGGCTTCCGCGACGAAAATGGCGAAGCATTGGTTGAAAAAATCTTAGATACAGCCGGGCAAAAAGGAACAGGAAAATGGACCGGCGTTGCTGCATTGGATTTAGGTATTCCATTGACTTTGATTGGCGAATCGGTATTTGCACGCTGTTTATCAGCTCAAAAAGACATTCGTGTAAAAGCATCGAAAGTAATCAGCGGACCAGAAGCATTATTTACCGGCGATAAAAAACAAATGATTTCCGACCTGAAAGATGCTTTATTCGGAGCTAAAATTATTTCGTATGCTCAGGGTTACAACCTGATGATGGAAGCTGCAAAAGAATACAAATGGAATCTGAATTATGGTGGCATTGCACTGATGTGGCGTGGCGGTTGTATTATTCGTTCTACGTTCTTGGGCGATATCAAAAAAGCATTTGATATTAATCCTGAATTGGAAAACCTGTTGCTCGACCCATACTTTAAAGAAATAGTTGAAAAAGCGCAGGCCGGATGGCGACGTGTATGTGCAACAGCTTTGACTAATGGAGTGCCTGTACCTGCTTTGACATCAGCACTTTGCTATTTCGACGGATTGCGCAGCGAACGATTGCCAGCTAACTTGCTTCAAGCACAACGCGACTACTTTGGAGCGCACACTTACGAACGCATTGACAAACCACGTGGTGAGTTTTTCCACACCAACTGGACCGGACGTGGTAGCGATACTGCTTCTACGACCTATGTGGTGTAAAATAGCATAACCCTTTCCCGTCCTGAAGCTTCGGTACTTCGGGTAGGGAAAGATAAAACGCCCTTTGCTCTTTTTGGAGTGAAGGGTGATTTTTTTATAATAAATTGAACGTTTCCTGTTCTTGCGTGTATAACTTTACAAACAATTAAAAATATTAAAGGTATGAAACTTTCAATGAAATTATTTATGGTTATTGCTGTCGCTGCAATTTCAATTTCCGTTTATTCTCAAAAGCCTGAGCCGGTACTTTCAATAACCCGACAGGTACATGATTTCGATTGGTACGAACAGCAGGCAAAAGCCTGGAAAAGCGAAATTGATAAAGGTACAACTAATTCAATGGCATGGGTTTATTGGTTTTATGCCAACCGGAATGCTGAACGATTTGTTGATCAAAAAAAATGGGAAAGTAAAATTGGTGATTACTTTCTGCCAAGTGCAAAACTGATCGAAATGGCCGAAAAATCAATTCCAAACACCTTTGAGTATTATTTCCTGAAAACATACGACAAAGATTTTCCCGGAACGAATTCATCTACTGAGTCTTTATTGAAAGCACAAGAGATTAGACCTTTTGATAATTTACTTCTACCGGGATTGTTGAATCATTATATTTTTATAAATGATAAAGCAGGTATTGAAACTACCTGTAAAAAATGGTTCGAAAGTAATGAAATACCTCAGGAATTACTCATTACAGCTTATAATAACTTAATATCTTTGGATTCAAATGCAGTATTAATTGTAAATGGCGATAATGATACTTATCCTACCTGGGTAATGCAATATAGCCAAAAAGTAAGACCGGATATTTTGGTTCTAAATCTTGGTTTAGCAGTATACAAACCAGAGTATAGAGAATCTGTATTTAAAGAAAATGGTTTTGCACCCATTACATTAATAAATGATTCAACAGGAAATACCAAAAAGTTATTAAAACATTTAGTTACAACTGTAAAGAACAGACCGATATATGTGTCAATTTTTACAGGCGACAAAGAATACAAAGAATTTGAGAATAAAATGTATTTTGTTGGTTTGTCACTAAAATACAGCGAAAAGCCGTTTAATAATATTGCGGTATTGAAAAATAATATTGAGAATAAATTCCTCACAGATTTTCTGAAAAGATCATTCTATAATAGTCCAACCGGAAGTGTTTCTAAAATGATTAATGGTGGATATGTAGCTTCGTTTTTGAAACTGGCAGAGTATTACAAACAGAGTGGTGAGCCGGAGAAAGCCAGGCGAATGAAAGATTTTGCAAGAACTGTGGCTCTAAATTCGGGATATACGCAATGGTTAAAAGAAATTGACAAATAAGCGCATGCCATTTTTTCGCAAAAACTATAGCAAAATCTCCGACGAAGAACTAATGTCGATGCTCGCCAATGGCGGGCAATCGGCATTTGATGAGCTGTATAAGCGTTATGCAAAACCAATGCTTAATTTTTTTATGAGATTACTGAATTTCGATAAAGAGAGGGCAGAGGATTTGTTGCACGATTTATTTTTGAAAATAATTGAGCAACCGGGTAGTTTTGACCGCTCACGTACTTTCAGCACCTGGTTTTATACCCTGGCCGGGAATATGCTGAAAAATGAATACCGTAATCAAAGTGTGAGAAATGAACATACTCTTTTGCATTTGCAGCAATTTGAATCTCAGCAGGTTTTCAATAACGAAAATATTGACAATGAATTATTTCATTCAAAACTTGAGGCAGA
>JAKLIM010000147.1 GCA_022709605.1 Bacteroidota bacterium
TCTGCTACTTTTTTTCAGTTAAACTTTTTAATGAATTTTGCTTTTGACACAACTCCGCTTAGTAGTTGTACCTGAATAATATAATACCCCGGTCTTAGGTCTGAAATATCAAGTTGATTGATTGGCAATTTAGATAAAGCTAATGTCTCCTGACCTTGTACATTAAAGATTCTTAAATTGGTAATTTCTTCACTTGTTACTATATTCAGTTTATCTGTAGCAATTACCGGAAATACTGAAATGCTGGTAAATGGCACATCCGCTGTTGAAGTAATTGATTCGAACCGAGCCAAAAGTGACACATTCAATGTGTCGGTATTAATCGTTAAACTTGAATTTTTACTGATAGTAACCGTATCGGTTGCCAAAGTCCATTTAGTAAATTTGAAGCCTGAAGTAGCTGTGGCAGTGAGTGTTACTTGCGAATAGGCAGTAAATATGCCATAACCTCTAATTGTTCCCTTCAGATTAGGGGAAGGTACTGCGCTAACTCTTAAAGCTTTACCAATATTTGAAGCCAATTTTATCACTTCAGGATAGACATTGAGCTTTTTGATGTCATTTGTAGCTACTTTACAAAAGTTGTAGGCTCCGTTTTCCTGTAAATGAGTTCCATCCGAATTCCCTGTCAAATAATTAGGCCAAATATTGGCTTTTAGATTATTAAAAATACTATCAGTGGAATACGTTTTACCTTTTGTATTCAGATATGCCATTGTACTTGCTTCCATGTCAACAAAAGGAACATTTAAAGCAACTGCAAGTTGTTTCATAGCTTCGGTGTAGGGTTTGTGAGCCTGTTGTACCCCCGAACCACTCCAGTTGTTTCGAGGAATTGATGAAAATAAAACAGGTAAAGCTCCTTTTACCCGTGATTCATTTATATAAATGGAAATATAGTCTTTGTATGTTGTTGAAGGAATTGTATAACGTTCAGCATCATCGGCTTTTTCATCATTATGAGCAAATTGAATAAACACATAGTCTCCCTTTTTAAGCGAATTTTTTACGGTCGTCCACCGGCCTTCATTGTAAAAACTTTTCGAACTTCTGCCCGATGCTGCCTGATCATTTACAGCCACACTATCTTTATTGAAAAAAGCTTGCAGTAGCTGCGCCCAACCTGTACGTGGATATAGGCTGGCATCATAAAGCGAAGCTGTGCTATCGCCAATAACAAATACTGTAACTTTTCCTGCATCCGTTTTTATTGTAATAAGCAAAAAAAGAATCAAAAAACAAATAAATGAACGTTTGCGATTATTCATGAAAATATTGAAATTTGTTGTCTATTAATTTTTAAAGTATTATATATCCGGGCAATTAAATCTTTTTTTGTCTTTAAATTTATTCATAATTCACCACTACTTCCTCATTTCCATCAATCATTAACCGATACTTGTCATTATCCAAATTTTCTAGAACTCCTTTCGAAGCCATTGGTTTCGATTTACTGACGAAAGTCAGAAAACCTTTGCCTTCCGTGGCGGTAACTTTGATGGTTTTTGTATCCATATAGAGTTTTATTTCGCCGTTAGGTGTTGGCACAGTTCCTTCCATCCATTTCAATCCACCAAGGTTTGGCGTGATAGAAAATTCAGCGTAACCTGCTTTTACCGGTTGAATACCAAGATAGTATTTGCCCAGCAAATAAATTGGACTGGCTCCCCAGGCATGGCAAAGACTTTTCCCGTATGGACGACCGTACATGGCCAAATGCTGTGTGCCTTTGTCGGTTGGGTTGTATTTTTCCCAGAACGATGTAGCTCCTTCGCGAATCATTCCGCCCCAATAGGCTTTCATTTCCTTCATCACTGTTATGTGTTCGCCCATGGCACAGAGGGCTTCCAGTTCGTAGAAACGCATATAAGGTGTGGAAATTTTCATAACCGAATCATTCAAAAGGACTGAGGTTTTGATTTGTTGCTGTTGATCGGGTGTCAGATAATTGAAGAACGATGCAAACATATTGGAATAGCGGGTAATCTGCTCCTGCTGAACACCGTTGAGACGATTATGAACCAAAGCTTTTTTTGATTCGTTCCAGAAAGTTGGAATTAATTTAGCCCGCAAATCTGAAGCTAATTTTTCATATTTAGTTACGTCTATCTCATTGTTAACCAGATTAGAACAAAGTGCCATTGTTTCTAAACTTTTGCAAAAAAGCACCTGTTCGTATGACAATTCTCCTTTTTTATCCATATAGCCATCCGCCCAGTCCACGAATACCCAATCACCGGTAAGTCCTTCCACCATGCCGTTCGCATTGGTACGCCCAAGCACATAATCCATCATAGATTGCATACGCGGATAAATCTGCTGAATAAAATGGGCGTCGCCGGTAAATTTATAGTAATCGTATATGGACAGAAACCAATAAAAAGTATAATCCATAATAGTATTGCTATGACTTGTCACAGGGTCTTTTCCACGCAATAACCATATCGTTCTTTTTACAGTTTCACTATCGAAAAACAGGTAATAATTCATCAAATAACTTTGAATGGCATCGCCGCTCCAGGTCCAACGGTCGCGTTTAATACCATCAATAAAAAATTCGCGGGTAGTGAGATGCATGGTATATTCGCCCACTTTCCAGATATTATTCAGTTCTTCGTCGCTGCATCTGAAATTTCCACGATATTGTACAGGTTTGTATTCGTAGAGCATGCTAATATCAGCATAATTTACGCCGGCATCTTTGGTAATATACACGTAGCGGAAGGCTTTGCTATTGGCGAGCACGTAGTTTTCTGTTAACTCACTACTGATATTTAGTGCGTCATCGGTTATCGTTGAGCCATTCAGCGTAAGTTGATCAAGTGTTTCACAATACTTTATATCGAGTGCTTCTTCGGGACTTTCGCCGTAATAAATATTTACCTTACCAGTTCCTTTTAATCCATGAAGTTTAATAAATCCGAATGTTTCTTTTCCGAAATCAATCAGTACTCCTTCATTCATTTTCTCACGTTTCACAGCATACAATGGTTGGGTAGCCAATTTGAATTTTGAAGGTGGAGTATCAATAGATATGAAACTATCCGAAGTGGCAGCATCCATGTAAATAGTGGCTGAGGTATCGCTGGCTTTTCCGCTTTCGTCAATCCATTCTTTATCCTCGTAAGTTACTTTCCACGAAGCATCCGAATTCACCGTTTTTCCTTTTATAAATAAAGCTGGCGGTGTGGCCTGATTCCATACTTTGATGTTCAAATTGTGCGTCCCGGCTGGTAACGTAATTTTTTTCGGCATACCAAACTGCAGTTTTCCATCCAATTTGATGTTGAATTTTCCTTCTACAGCTATTTCAATTTCTTCGGCTACGGACAAATCAATTTTCTTACTGAATTCAACCAATACATAATGGCTGTCCATTTTCCAAAAATGGGGGAAAAACGCACCGCGTTCGGTTCGGCGGTTGTTCATTTCGTTGCCGAGCCATATTTCGTAATCGCCCGGATACCAAATCCAGTTAGGTGAAGAAGAGGTATTATTCATATGTATAAAATCTGCCCCCTAACCCCCTAAAGGGGGAACTGAGGCTGGTCATTATTTATTTGTAATAATTTTTCGAGATGCTCCAAAATTCCCCCTTCAGGGGTTAGGGGTTTTCGTCTCCGTATCTTTCTTTTGTTATTTGTTGCAATGTTTTGCCACGGGTTTTGGGTGTCCAGATAGTTCCAATTATTAACGCGATAATGAGCAATCCGATCATCAGGTAGGCCGCAGTGCTGAATCCTTCGCCGTGTTCTCCGTAAATATTAACGAATACCAATCCCCATATTGCCGCTATACCTCTCACTGCAAAGAACATAACACCTTGCGCTGCCGCGCGATATCTGGCAGGAAAGAGTTCCGAAGCCCAAAGCGCATAAAATGCTTGCACACTTAAACCTGCGTGAATTCCCCAAAGAATGGTGAAAGTCCATAAAGCGGCATAATTTTTTATTCCTACAAAAATGAGGATACACCATGCTGCAATACCTATCAAAGTTCCGGTAAAATACAACCAGCGCTGATTTACTTTATCGACAAACATGGCAAAGCCGAAATAAGTTACCGCTATAATCACAATCCATTGTATGGCCGTTACCATATTAGCTTGTCCGTTGGATAAACCGCCTGCAGTTTCATAAATATGTTGTTGAAAGAAACCCATCACAGAAGCAACCATGTTCCAGGTAATGTAAATACCGGCAAGAAAGAGCATAGTACGAATATTTACCTTATTGGTAAAAAGTGTTCCAAACGATGCGAAAATACCCGGTTGTTTCTCTTTGCTTTGCATAAGCTTAGCTTCCTCCCAATCTTTCGATTCACTGAGTTTTCGTTGCAGAGTCCATGCGATAAACGCTACAATAAACAACGAGCCGAAAATAAGACGGCTGCTAAACACATTGACAGCTTGAACATTTGCATCGTTTCCGATAACGAATGCCGCAATTTTTTGAACATAATCAAATAAAACACCGGCTGAAGCATCCGCTTTACCCGGAGCAAGTAACATTCCCAAAACTAAAATAATCATCGGACCTACTCCCCAGGCAAACTGAGAAATACCCATATTCCGACCGCGATTACCAACCTCCGAATTTTCGGAAATATAAGTCCACGAGGCAGGAACGCCCGCACCAACCGAGATACCCGTTATCAGAAATCCGGTTAACAGCATTGGGAAATTGACCGTGAACATGATGATGGCAATCCCCAACATATACACAAGCATATTGTAGGTGTAAATCGTTTTTCGTCCGTATTTGTCGGCAAGAAAACCCCCAATGATCGCGCCGATAGCCGCGCCGAAACAGTTGGCACTGATGGCGTTTAGCCAACCGAGATGTCCTTCGGTAAGTCCAAGGTAATTTTGCCAAAGAGTCAATCCGCTAGCGCCGGCAACTATTGCACCAGCATCCAGATAATTTGTAAGCGATACGGCGATTGTACTTTTTAAACTTCCTTTCTTTTGTTCCATGTGTTTTTTATATATTATTTCAGCGATTTAATTCGTTTTATTTATGTTGCAATCCTGCTTTTTGTCTGATACTATCATTCACCATCGGTCCATTATTTTCCCAAAGGTTATTTGGGCCATTGGCATTTTGAAGAAATTTTTCCCCTTCGGTATAATTATTTTTCACTGTAATGCCTGATGAACCTTCGTCGGTGTAAAGATAGAACCAATGATTGGGATCGTGAACATAAACCGGATGATAAATATCGTGAATATAATTTTCAGAAATTACCGTTTTGGGCTGCACACCCAGTGTATAAATACCTGATACATCGTACAAGTGTTTTGCATAATGCCAGATGTGATTGGCAAAAACGCGGTTGTTGTGCATTCGGTTAAAGGTTTGATTCCAGCCCCAACCCAAACTGATTCCCATGTACGAAACTTCGCTGATATCATTGTGTTCGATATTAATATTGCTGACATATCCGGCACAAATTCCTACACATCCCCAATCTTCGTTGGTAACATCTGTAATCAGATTATTGATAATTTGCTGTCCATTGCATATCTCTCTTTCGTCACGAGGAATGTACGGTATATGAATTTCGTGTGCCGGAGGAGATACGCTACCAATTAAAATACCATTTCCAACAATATCGGAAAATGTACAATTTTGCACTTTTCCACCCTGATTACCAAAACTATAATCCAAACCAGAATAGCCCAACTGTTTAAAATTGCAATTTTCGAAATTGATTGAATTTGAGCATTTTACCAGAACGGAAGCCGGCGGACGCTCCAACCACACCTGATTATCAAGTTTGTGGTTATTGTCGCCCCGCACAATTTGCGGATCGAGTCGATAAGCTTCTGTAGCATACATCCCAACCTGTAAAGGCACATGTCCTTTTTCTGATGGTCGCATCCAGGTAGTATGGCTGAAAGTGATATTTTTAAAATGAATATTCTCAACCGGACGATCGAGCGTACCTTCTACCTTTACAAGTGTTTCGATGGCAGGTACAATTGCTTCGTCGATTTTTTCTTGCGACTTCGGATAATAATAAAGTTTATGTGTCCGAATATCGTGATACCATTCGCCGGGCTGATCGAGCAATTCCATGGTATTTGTAAGATAAAAAGGCGAATTAACGCCTTCGCCTATCATCGGACGTGGCCAAAATCGTTCGAACTGTAATTTACTTTCCGGATTATGAAAACGGACAGCAGCAGAATCACCCTGAATATGAATGGATTTAATGCGAAGATTCGAAACCACCCACATCTGGTGCAATACCATTTCGGGATAAGGTGCATTTAAAATACTTTTCACAGCTTTGGCCGGAACCCACAGCGTCTGATTGACTTTATCGTTGCGGATAATACGGTTCATCTTATCAAAATCGGCCACATCGCGTGCACGAACAGCCTTTTTTCCGTTCACCCATAGCTGACGGAAATCCAAAGGTTGTCCATTGAATTCGGGCACATCAGCAACCAACAATTTACCTGATTTTTTCCAGCCTGTGATTTTCACACCTCCACTAATTATAACTTTTTCATTTTCTGCTGCACAAATAATTGTTGGAGATTGTGGCGTTCCACTATCTTCCGGACGAACCAAAAGCGATTCATAAAAACTGTAAGTTCCTCCTTTCAGAATGATATTGATGCCTTTTTCAATGCCATCAACATTTAACCGCCGCATTTCCCGCGCCTGACGTAATGCTGCCGAAACAGTGCCTTTTGGAGAAGCTGAAGTTCCAATATTTAAGTCATTTCCCGAAGGGGAAACGTAGATATCAAAAGAGGAGAACAAGATAAAAAGAACCCCTAGCCCCTGAAGGGGAACTAAGTTAGCTTTGTTTTTGAAAATATCTTTGAAATTCATTTGTGTTGTTATATAAAATTTATAAAACAGTAGTAATTAAATTCCCCTTTAGGGGCTAGGGGTTTTAGGGGCTAGGGGTTCAACGGCATCCACACCGTCATATCCATTTTCCCCCGGTTGCCCCACGTAAAATAAGGTATCAATGTAATTTTAACCTTGTTGTCTGATTTTTGAACCGGACGATACAAGGTGTTCTTCCACGAGTCTTCGTTTGTTAGTTTTGCAGTTCCATCCAACACTACAATTGAACTTCCATCAATAATTTCTTTGCGGGTTGTAAATTGAATATCAGCAGGAATCAACACATTATCGATGGATTTCCCTCCCTGAACATCAACACCTTCCAGACAATAAACTATCGGTCCTCGTTTTATGGCAGTTTGATTTCGGGTTTCTTCCACCAGTGGATGCGATTCAAGCAGTTTCGCCTTCATCTCCAGATTAATTTCAACCTTATCGCCTTTTTTCCATTGACGATTTACAGGAATATAAGTATCCGCAACAATTTTTGTATCTACAGTTTGACCATTGACCGTTATTGTAGCATTATCACACCACGATGGAATGCGGAATTGGAAAGTCAACATTTTCTTTTTTGGTGCTTCTGCAACTTCTACTATTATTTTTCCATCCCAAGGATAATCAGTTGTTTGCGTAATTTTCAGTGATTCCTTTTTTCCAAACGAAGTTTTAAATTCGTTTCCTCCATAAAGATTAAAATAAATCATATCTCCGGCTATCGAATAGGCATAATTTTGTACCTGAGTTAGTGTTCGAACTGTATTGGGTGGACAACAATTACAAAGTTTGATATACTCTTCGCGCTTTTTCGACCAACGCAAGGTGTAAGGTAAATCTTTTGAAACTTTAAGTGGATTGGTGTAAAAAAACCGTTTTCCATCCAAACTTATACCACTTAAAATGCTGTTATAAAGTGCAGTTTCAACAATGTCGGCATATTTAGCTTCGCCTGTCACCTGCAACATTCGCCAGTTGAAAAGCAAATTTCCAATATTAGCACAGGTTTCGTTGTGAGCAGTTGAGTTTGGTAATTGATACGGCCGACCATAGCTTTGATGTACTTTTTGAATCGAATCGGGCGTGTAAAAAGTACCATCGGGCGAAGTGCCATCGTACAAAGCACCGCAAGCTCCGGTCACATACATTTTGCGATAAACAATGTCATTCCAAATACTTGTGAGGTTTTTCATTAATTGTTCTTCGCCAGTTTCGGCATACACATCGGCAACTCCTGCGTATAAATAATTGGCTCGAACTGCATGTCCCATGGCATTATATTGTTTTCGAAAAGGAATCCGATCCTGATTGTCGTCAGTACCTTTTTCTACCATACCGCGAATATTAATCAGATTCTTCGAAAGTTCTAAGTAACGAGGATTTTTCGTTTCGCGATACATCTCCACCACACCCATGTAATGCGAAGGACAAATGGCATTACGGGCAAGTTCAGCCGATGCTGTTTCGTAAAAATGACACAGAAAATCAGTGGCTTTTATAGCAATATTGAACAATGATGTTTTACCAGTCGCGCGCTTATGAATAATTCCGGCCATCATTAAATGCCCCAGATTATAGGTCTCAAAATTTAATCG